>JACCRJ010000629.1 GCA_013813615.1 Lautropia sp.
GGTCGGGCTGGGTCCGGTTGGTCTCCAGCACCGCGTCCAGCATCGGCGTCGGGACGCCGCGATGGCCGGCGTGAGCGGCGATCGCTTTCACGTCCTTCGGAAAGCAGCTGCCGCCGAAGCCGCAGCCCGCCCAGAGGAAGGAGGACGCGGATGCGGTCTTCAACTGGCCGTCGGAATCGCGCCGGGTGAGGTGCTTCATCAGATGAAGCCCCTTGAACACGTCGGCAGCGTCCAGCTCGCCGATGCCGTCGCAGATGCGCGCGATCTCGTTGGAGAACGAGATCATCGTCGCCATGAAGGCATTGGAGGTGTACTTGATCATCTCCGCAGTGCGCGTCGTGGTGCGGATAACCGGCGTGTCCTTGAACATGGCGTACATCGATGCCAGCATCTCGGTGCTGCGGTCGTCGATCCCACCCACGACGATGCGGTCCGGGTACATGAAGTCCTTGACCGCCACCCCTTCGGCGAGGAATTCCGGGTTCATGCCCAGGCCGAAATCCTTGCCGGCCCGTTTGCCGGAGGCGCCTTCCAGTTCCTCGCGCACCACCGTATCGGTGGTCCCGGGCACAACCGTGCTCTTCACGGTGACCACGCAGTAACGCGACTGGGTCTTCAACACTGCGCCGATATCGCGCGATACCTGCCTGATGAAGCCCAGATCGATAGTCTTGCCGTCGAAGGGCGTGCCGACGCAGATCAGCGCGACATCCGCTCCGTCCATCGCCTGCGACAGGTGGGTAGTGGCCCTAAGCCGTGTGCCGGCGTGCTTCTTCAGCAGATCTTTCAGGCCGTCTTCGTGGATCGGTGGATCGCCCCGGTTGATCCTGTCGACCTTGGCCGCGTCCAGATCGACGCAGACCACCTCGTGTCCGACTTCGGCCAGACAGGTCCCGGAAACCAGCCCGACATAGCCTGTGCCAACGACGCAGATCTTCATCAGGCGAGCTCCCCTTCGCGGTTGAAGTAATACCAGTTCAGCATCCGCCGGATGCCGGCTTCCGCATCCACTTCCGGTGCGTAGCCGATCTCCTGGCGGGCTTTCTCGATGATCGGGCAGCGCCGGTTGGGGTTGTCCGTCAGGTAGGCCTGTTCCTTCGAGGGCTGGTGGATCACCCTGCCCTGGTAGCCCCACAGCTCACCGGCGACTTTCTGGACCCGTTCGGCCAATTCGCGCATGGAGATTTCCGGCGTCTCGATGCCGATGTTGTAGGGCTCGCCGCGGCGGCCGTTGACCAGCACCCTCAGGTAGCCGGACAGCGCGTCGGTGATGTAGCAGAACGTGCGGGTGGGCGAGCCGTCCGACAGCATGACGATGTCGCGGCCGGCCAGCGCGTCCCGCGCGAAGTCCGGCAGGACGCGGCCGTCGGTGATCTTCAGGCCGGGGCCGTAGTTGTTGAACGGGCGGGCGATCGATACCGGCACATCGCGGGTCTGTGCGTAGATGACGCAGAGCGTCTCGCCGAGGCGCTTCGATTCATCGTAGCAGGCGCGCGGTCCGGTGCAGGAGACCAGGCCGCGGTAGGTTTCCGGCGTGGGGATCGCGTCGGCTGACGGATCACCGTAGATTTCGCTGGTCGAGAAGAAGAGCATGCCCTTGAACGAGCCGGCTGCCTTGCGGTTGCGGCCGGCCGCGTAGTCCAGCATGTAGCGCAGGCCGTTGACGTTGGCGTCGATCGTCTCCAGCGGGAACTTGCGGTAGTACATCGGCGAGGCGATCGAGGCCGCATGGATGATGTAGTCGGCCTCGCCGATGCTGGCCGGGATCGGATGGGTCACGTCGTGCTTGACCAGGGAGATCTCCGCGCCCTTCATGCTCTCCAGCCAGGTCGGCACGCCGCGGATATAGTTGTCCAGCACCGTCAGCCGGATACGCTTCTGGGGTGATGCCGCCTTGTTCCAGTGGGCGATCGACAGCACCAGGTAATACCCCAGGAAGCCGGCGCCTCCGGTAAGCCAGAGCCGCTTGCCGGCCAGCTCCTCGAACTGCGGGCGCGCCTTGCGGATGAGGTCCTCGAGATCCGAAGTGATCAGTTCCTCGAGCGGAATCAGGTTGGTGCTGGTCATCGTGGGAGGAAAGCCTGTAGTGGATGAAAGTGGCGCGGGATGCCCGACCCTTGGCGGCCCTGGCATAGGTTGCGCGCTGCACAAAGAATTATCGCCAAACCCCTGCGCCCCGCGTCGGAAATAGTGCTCAAAGCGCTGCGGCCGAGGCGTTTGCACCACTGCCCTCGCCCTGCTGCCGCAGTCGCCGGTGAGCTCGCCGGCGCAGGCCACGCGGATGATGGCAGGGTGCCGTCCGGCATGCGACCCGGAAGGGATGGCCGGCCCGGGGCTGCAGCCTGCCGGTGTCCCTACTTGCCGGCGGCAGCCAGCGCCTGAAGTCCCTCTTCGAGGTCGCCGATCAGGTCCGCCGCATCTTCCAGGCCGC
Source organism: Lautropia sp. (assembly GCA_013813615.1). Classification (GTDB taxonomy): domain Bacteria; phylum Pseudomonadota; class Gammaproteobacteria; order Burkholderiales; family Burkholderiaceae_E; genus Lautropia. The sequence continues at coordinate 2,432 of JACCRJ010000629.1, forward strand.
AGTGGATCCTGATCAGCGGAGCGCCTGCCCATTTCTGCACCGTCCTGGCGCCGCCGATCGCAGCCGGCATGATGAGGCTTTCGTAGCCGCCCCAGGAGTAGCCGATGGAAAAATGCCGGCGACCGTTGCACAGCGCGGCCACCTGGTCCGGGGTGGCCGGCTCGAGTTCGAACGACATCAGCCCGCAGGAACCGAGGAAGTCGCGCTTGAACAGTTCGTGACGCGGATGCTCGGGCAGGCCCGGATGCAGCACCCGCCGGACTTCGGGCCGCTGCTGCAGCCATCGGGCCACTGCCAGTGCGGTTTCCTGGTGCCGGCGCATCCTCACATCCACGGTCCGCATCCCGCGCAGCACCAGCCAGGCGTCGTCACCGCCGACGCAGATGCCGAGCTGCTTGACCGCCGCCCAGAGCCGGGCGAAGTGCTCTTCACGCACCACCACCGCGCCCATCAGCAGGTCGGAATGGCCGGCCCAGTACTTGGTCAGGGCCACCAGGGTCATGTCCACGCCCCAGTCGAACGGCCGGGCCAGGCACGGTGACGCGTAGGTGTTGTCCAGCATGGTGACGATGCCGCGGCTGCGCGCAAGGGCGCAGATTGCCGGCACGTCCTGGATCTCGAAGGTATAGCTTCCGGGGCTCTCGAGGTAGATGACCCGGGTGTCGGCTTCGATCAGTTCCGCAAGCCCACCGGGGCCTTGCGCCTCGATCTGGGGGTCGAAGAACGTTGTCCGCACCCCGAACCGCGCCAGCATCGTGGTGACGAAGACCCGCGCGGGGCCGTAGACCGAATCGCTCATCAGCAGATGATCGCCCGGCTGGGTAAAGGCCAGCAGGGCGGTGCTGATGGCCGCGAGGCCGGACGGCATGAGCGCGGCGCGGCAGCGGTGGGGCTGGCCCTCCAGCGTCGCCAGGGCATCCATCAGCGCAAAGGTGGTTTCCGTGCCTGAGGTGGCGTAGGTTGCCCGGTGCAGTTCGCCGACGGTCGCCGGCTGCCCTTCGGCGAAGGCGTTCTCCACCGAGTCGAACAGCACGCTCGAGGCCCGAACCACCGGCGCGTTGACGACCTGGATCCGTCGGCTGATGCCGCGGCCGGCCTCGACGATGTCGGCCGCGCTCACCGGCTTGCCGCTCCCGGCCACCGGCTGGCCGGCCCCGGTGATCGGCTTGCCGACCGGGAGGATCGGCGCCGGCGGGTCGGCGTCCTGCCCGCTCAAGGAGCTACTTCCCCCACCGCAGCACCAGCGGATCCAGCCGCTGCGCCGTTTCGATCAGACCCTTGCGGGTTTCCGGATGCACCGGGGCGAACGGATGGCGGGGTGCCTCCGACCTGATCACCCCGCCCTCCTTCATCAGTATCTTGCAGGCGAGCGGTCCGCACTGGCGGTTCTCGTAGTTGATCAGCGGCAGCCAGCGCTCATAGCCCGCCCGGGCTTGTTCCCTGCGGCCGGCAAGATAGTCGTCGAGGATCGGACGAAGGCCATCCGGGTAGCCGCCGCCGGTCATCGAGCCGGTTGCGCCGGCCTCGAGGTCCGGAAACAGCGTGATCGCCTCCTCCCCGTCCCACGGCCCTTCGACCGCGCTGCCGCCGAGCCGGATCAGCTCGCGCAGCTTCGAGGCGGCGCCGGCGGTCTCGATCTTGAAGTAGGACACCTGCTCGATTTCGCGCGCCATGCGGGCCAGGAACGCGGCCGAGAGCGGCGTGCCGCTGACCGGTGCGTCCTGGACCATGATCGGGATGTCGAGCGCGTCCGACAGACGGGCAAAGAAATCGAAGCAGCGCTCTTCGGTCACGCGCAGGGTCGCGCCGTGATAGGGCGGCATGACCATGATCATAGCGGCACCGGCCTCCTGGGCTCGCCGGCTGCGTTCGATGCAGATGCGGCTGCTGAAATGCGTAGTGGTCACGATCACCGGCACCCGCTGTGCGACATGCTCGAGGATGGACGCCGTCAGGCTCTCGCGCTCGTCGTCGCTGAGGGAAAACTGCTCGGAGAAGTTGGCGAGGATGCTGAGGCCGTTGGAGCCCGCGTCGATCAGGAAGTCGACGCAGCGCATCTGGCTCTCCAGGTCGAGTTCGCCCTCTTCCGTGAACGTGGTCGGCACGACCGGAAAAATGCCGGTGAACCGCCGCGAACCCTTGCCGACGCCACCCGCGCCGCGGTCTGTGCTGTCGCCGATGCTCGTCATCCTGGTTTCTCCCGGTACACAGGCGCCGGATGCCGGCGCTTACCCTTTCGGCACGGCGCTTGCCGGTGCGAGCGGCGATGGTACCGGAGCGGTGGGCCGGGTCGATGAAACCCCGAACCATCATCCGGAAAGACCGCAACCGCAGGACGGCGGCCAAGGTTCCTCTCGACTATCGCGTTTGCTTGACTTTTGTCGTTGTGGCCGATTGCCCGACGTGGCAACTTCGCAGTTGCAGCAATACGCGCCGCACCGGCGGTGCAGGCGATCACGCGAGCGGCAACGCAAGCACGGCAACTACGTGCGGCAACTTAGTGCGACCGCTTGTATATGCGGCGGCGTAAGATTGAGACGACTTGACGACGGGCGGATCACGCAGAGCGGATCACGTCAGTACCTGGAGATTTGGATGCTACAAACGAACAAGGCCCTCAAGACCGATGCCCTGGGAGCCCCGCCGGCGGTGAAGAACCGGTCGGTTCTCGATTGGGTGGCCGGCATCGCCGGATTGACGAAGCCGGACCGCATCGTCTGGGCGGACGGGTCCAAGGAGGAGTACGACCGGCTCTGCGACGAGATGGTCGCCGCCGGCACGCTGCGGCGGCTCAACCCGGCCAAGCGTCCCGATTCCTATCTGGCTTGGTCGGATCCCGGCGACGTCGCCCGGGTCGAAGATCGCACCTTCATCTGCTCCGAACACCAATCGGACGCCGGCCCGACCAACCACTGGATCGCCCCGGCCGAGATGCGCCGCACGCTGGACGGCCTTTTCGACGGCTGCATGAGCGGCCGCACCATGTACGTCATCCCTTTCTCCATGGGGCCGCTGGGAAGCCCGATCGCGCAGATCGGCATCGAGTTGTCGGACTCTCCGTACGTCGTGACCAACATGCGGCTGATGACGCGCATGGGCGCCGCCGTCTGGGACGTTCTCGGCACTGACGGCGAGTTCGTCCCCTGCGTGCACTCGGCCGGCATGCCCCGGGCGGCCGGCGGGAAGGACGTGCCCTGGCCCTGCAACAAGACCAAGTACATCGTTCATTTTCCCGAATCGCGGGAAATCTGGTCGTTCGGCTCGGGCTATGGCGGCAACGCCCTGCTCGGCAAGAAATGCTTTGCCCTGCGCATCGCTTCGGCGATGGGCCGCAATGCAGCGCAGGACGACGGCCAGGGTTGGCTCGCCGAGCACATGCTGATCCTCGGCGTGACGTCGCCCGAAGGTCGCAACTACCACGTGGCGGCAGCCTTCCCTTCGGCCTGCGGCAAGACCAACTTCGCCATGCTGATCCCGCCCAAGGGCATGGAAGGTTGGAAGGTCACCACCATTGGCGACGATATCGCCTGGATCAAGCCCGGCAAGGACGGCCGCCTGTATGCCATCAACCCCGAGGCCGGCTATTTCGGCGTGGCGCCGGGCACCAACGACAAGAGCAACTACAACTGCATGGCGTCTCTCAGGAGCGGGGTCATCTTCACCAATGTCGCCCTGACCGACGACGGCGACGTGTGGTGGGAAGGCATGTCGGAGCCGCCGGCGCATCTGATGGACTGGCAAGGGAGGGACTGGACGCCGGCTAACGGCAAGGCCGGCCGCAAGGCAGCCCATCCGAACGCCCGCTTCACCGTCGCAGCGACGCAGAATCCGGTCATCGATCCGCAGTGGGACGATCCCGAGGGCGTCGCCATCGACGCGTTCATCTTCGGCGGGCGCCGCTCGACGACCGTGCCGCTGGTCACCCAGGCACGGGACTGGGGGGAAGGTGTCTACATGGCGGCGACCATGGGGTCCGAAACGACCGCGGCCGCCGCTGGCAAGCAAGGGGTGGTACGGCGCGACCCCTTTGCCATGCTTCCCTTCTGCGGCTACAACATGAGCGACTACTTCGCTCACTGGCTCAACCTCGGCGCCCGGATGCAGTCCGCGGGCGCCAAGCTGCCGCCCATCTTCTGCGTCAACTGGTTCCGCACCGACGCAAATGGCAAGTTCGTCTGGCCGGGATTCGGCGAGAACATGCGGGTCCTGAAGTGGATGCTGCAGCGGGTGGACGGCCATGGGTCCGGCGAGGAGCACGTCTTCGGCGTCAGCCCTGGCTATGGCGACCTCACCTGGGACGGCATGGCCTTCACCGAGTCCCAGTACACGACGATCACCTCGATCGACCCGGCGCAATGGCGGGAAGAGTTCAAGCTGCACGACCAACTCTTCGCGAAGCTCAAGGCGGGGCTGCCCCAGGAGCTGCTGGCGACCAGGCGCTCGCTCGAGGCGAAGCTGGACAAGCAACCGGGCTGATCAGGGAGACGTGATAGTGGGCGCCCACTACCGGTGACTCTTCTACCCTTGAAAGCGGCCGACGATGTCGACCGCCTTCCGCACGTCGTCGGCATCCACGTCCAGGTGCGTCACCCAGCGCTGGCGCAGACCGCCGTGATAGCTGCCGCCGGTGACGGCGATACCTGACCGTTCGAGGTAGGACTGAAACGCGCTCCCGAGGCTCGGGTCCACATCGACGAACAGCATGTTGGTGGCAGGCTCGGCAACAGCGAGCTTGCCGTGCAGCGGTCCTGGCGTTCCGGCGATACGGCGCAGGCCGGTGGCCAGCTTCCGGGCATTGTCGTGGTCGTCGGCGAGGCGTTCCAGATGATGCTCCAGGGCATACAAGCCTGCGGCCGCGATCACCCCTGCCTGGCGCATACCGCCCCCGAGCATCTTGCGGATGCGTCGGCCTCGGGCGATCGTCTGCGAGGAGCCGAGCATGAGCGAACCCACCGGCGCGCCGAGTCCCTTGGAGAGGCAGACGGAGACCGTGTCGAAGTGCGAGCAGATGGCTCGGGCGGCGGTCACCACGGCTGCGCGGCTCGGTCGCGCTTCGCTTTCCGAAGCGGTGGCTGTCGGCCGAGTTAGCGTTGAGTGAGCAGTCACTCTCCCGTCGTTAACTGAGCGGCGGGCTACTTCGGCAGCGGCGTTAAAG
>JACCRJ010000671.1 GCA_013813615.1 Lautropia sp.
GAATAAGAATGAGGGAGAAGGGGGGCACTGGGCGGCTCCTCGGCTGGCAGCGTCTGGGCTATGCCTGTCGCATGACTGCGTCGCGACCCTGACGGTCGGAGCTTCCGGCTGAACACCTCTCGATGAAAAGGTAGCAGCTGGATGGACGTGGCGTTCGGCATTCTCAGCTCCTGGGAATCTCCCCCGGCGGTCAGCCAGATGGTGGACTGCCTGGCGAGCCATGGTTCGGTTTTCATACACCATGACTATTCCAAGCAGCCAGACTTTCCCCGACTGCTCTCCCACGCCTATGTGATCCAGCACTTCACTGAAACCGGCTGGGGATCGCCCGGCTTTGTGCAAGCGGTATTCCAGCTGATCAGGACGGCTCTTGAGCGTTCCGATTTCGACTTTTTTCAGCTGCTGAGCGGCTCCTGCTTGCCCATTCGGCCGATCCCGGACTTGATGAAGCACCTGGCATCGAACGGATCGCCAATTCGTGCGGATGTGGTCGATCTGGACACGGATGAGCGTGTCTTGATGAGCCATGGACATCGCGTACTCTGCCGTGCAGACGCGCTGGCGTTCCGGCTGCTAGGCCGCGCCCGGCGTTGGTATCTGGGTTCGAACCCGATCACGATCCATCACGCCAATCTTGGAATCCCCCGGCGCGCCGAGTTCGCTGCGAAGCTTACGGCCCTGCAGTGGGTCGGAAGGCAGATCCACAGCGCAGCGCGGGCTGGGCTTCTTGACAAACATCCCTTCCGCAGCGCAGTCAAACCTTTTGTCGGCAGCCTATGGTTCTGCCTGCGGCGCGACGTCTGCGAATTCCTCGTACAGCAGGAGCAGTCGAACCCGCTCATGCCTTACCTGCTGAGCTTGAACTTGTGCGATGAGATCGTTTTTCCGACCTTGCTGGGCAATTCGAAGTTTGCTGTCGGGGCGTCTAATCATCTGGTGAATGATTTCGTCGACGCGCATCCTCGTGTTTTTGTCGGTCGGGACCTTCCTGCGCTTGCCGACAGCGGCAAGTTCTTCGCAAGAAAATTCAGTGGCAACGTCAACGACGAAACGCGTCAGACTGTCCTACGGCAGATCGAGGGGCGTCAAAAGCTATTCATGGGGTAGGCAGCAAGACGGCCTAATCCAGGCTTACGCGACGGCCTCGACCACCGGCCCTTCACGTTCCAGCAGCGCGCGCTTGCGTTCGACGCCCCAGCGGTACCCCGAGAGGCCGCCGTCGCGACGGACGACGCGATGGCACGGTATAGCCACCGCCAGCGGATTGGAACCGCAGGCCTGCGCCACCGCACGCATTGCAGAGGGCGACCCGATGCGCGCGGCGATCTCGCTGTAGGTTGCGGTAGCGCCGGCGGGAATCTCCCGCAGCGCCTGCCAGACGCGCTGCTGGAAGGCAGTGCCCCGGACGTCCAGGGGGAGGTCCAAGCCGATCGCAGGCGCTTCGATCAGCCCGACGACGCGGGCGACCAGCGCCTCGAAGTCCGAATCGCCACCGACCATCTCGGCGCGCGCAAACTTGTCCTGCAGGTCCTGCACCAGGCGTTCTGGATCGTCGCCGAGCAGAATCGCGCAGATGCCGCGATCGCTCTGGCCGACCAGGATCGAGCCGAGCGAGCATTCACCCACCGCAAAGCGCACGACCGTATTGGCGCCACCGTCTCGAAAGCTCGCCGGCTTCATCCCCAGCACCTGGTCCGACGCTTCGTAGAACCGGCTGTTGGAATTGAAGCCCGCCTCATAGATGGCCTCGGTCACCGAAGCGCTGCCGCTCAGGCGCTCGCGAACCCGTCCGGCCCGGTGCGCATTCGTATAGGCTTTGGGTGTAAGTCCGGTGACCGCCTTGAACGTGCGGTGAAAGTGAAACGGACTCATGCCCGCCTCCGCCGCCAACTCCGTCAGGCTCGGCATGTGATCGGCGTCGGCAATCCGCCGGCAGGCGGCGGCGACCATTTGCGCATGCCGTGCGGCGATGCTGCTCCGGTCCGCTGCCGCCCTCCTGCTGGGGCGATAGCCCGCCGCTTCCGCCTCGCCGGGGTTGTCGAAGAACTCCACATTCTCCCGTCGCGGCAGGCGCGTGGGGCTGCTCGGCCGGCAGTAGACACCGGTCGTCCTCACCGCATAAACGAACTCAGGGTCGGCGGCCGCGTCCCGCGCCAGCACGGCCGACCAGCGCCGCTCGTCGTCGAGGGTGTCCATCAGTGATGCAACATTATCGTCATGCATGACACGAGGATAAAACGCCCCCTGACCGACCGCATCCCGCGTCTTGCGGTTAAATCCCGTAGTACCTTCCGTCGCATCATCCGGCCTTGCGGAGCGTGAGATTGACGCGCTGCCCCTGCAACAGCGGATGCGGCATCGATTGAAACAGGTGGTCCGGCGCTTCCTTGAGGGGCATCACCCCATGAAAGCGCAGCCGGTCAACCCCGCCCCAGACCGCGACGTCGCCATGTTCGAGCAGCACCTTCTCAGGCCGGTCCGACCGGGCCGGGCCGCCGAAGAGAAAGACGGCAGGCGCGCCGAGCGAGGCGGAAACGATCGGCGCGCCCAAGTCGCGCTCATTCCGATCCTGATGCAGCGACAGGCGCGTGCCCGGCAGGTAGCGGTTGATCAGGCAGGCGTCGGGCTGAAAGCCGTCGAAGCCTGCCTGACGGGCCCACGCGCCTGCGTGCTGCAGGAACGCCGGCGGCATCGCCGGCCAGGGCTCGCCGGAGAGCGGGTCCAGTGGCGTGTAGCGGTAGCCGCGGCGGTCGCTCGTCCAGCCGAGCGCACCGCAGTTGGTCAGGGCAACCGACATCGTCTGTCCACCCGGCGTCACCATCTGGCGAAACGGTGCGCGCGCCAGGACCTCTGCGAGTCCGGCTATCAGTTCCGGCATTCCGGCAAGCGCTGCCCCCCGCAACACGCAGGCCTGCGGGCCCA
>JACCRJ010000679.1 GCA_013813615.1 Lautropia sp.
GCCGAAGGTCATCGCCGTGCTCGACTGGGAGCTGTCGACGCTCGGCCATCCGCTGGCCGACTTTTCGTACCACTGCATGGGATACCACATCCCTCCCGAGCAGTTTCGCGGCGTCGCCGGGCTCGACCTGCAGGCGCTCGGCATACCGAGCGAAGACGAGTACAAGCGGCGCTACTGCCTGCGCACCGGCTGCGGCCAGATCGACAACTGGGACTTCTACCTCGCGTACAACTGTTTTCGGCTGGCCGCGATCCTGCAGGGAATCATGAAGCGCGTGGTCGAGGGCACGGCGGCCAGCGCCGAGGCTGCCCAGGCCGGCAGCAGGGCGCGTCCCCTCGCCGAACTGGCCTGGGGGTTTGCGCAACGGATCGGGGTATGACGGTTCAATGAGGAGCAAGTCAGAGTGATCGATGTCTATTCGTGGCCGACGCCGAACGGGCACAAGGTCCACATCATGCTGGAGGAGTGCCGCCTGCCTTATGCGGTGCATGCGGTGGACATCGGCGCGGGAGAGCAGTTCAAGCCCGGGTTCCTGGCCATCAGCCCTAACAACCGGATCCCGGCTATCGTCGATCCGGACGGTCCGGACGGCAAGCCGATCTCGCTCTTCGAGTCCGGCGCGATCCTGCTGTACCTGGCAGGCAAGACGGGCCGATTCCTGCCGCGAAGCACCCGCGGCAAGTACAAAGTCTTGGAATGGCTGATGTGGCAGATGGGCGGCTTCGGGCCGATGCTCGGGCAGACCCATCACTTCCGGATCTACGCGCCGGAGAAGATCGATTACGCGATCAGTCGCTACAGCCGCGAGGCCGCCCGGCTCTACGGCGTCCTGGACCGGCAGTTGGCAAGGAGCGAGTTCATCGCCGGCAGGGAATACGGCATCGCCGACATGGCGATCTTTCCGTGGACCCGTTCGCACCAGAACCAGGGCATCGACCTCGGCGAGTTCCCCCACGTCGCGCGCTGGATCGACCAGCTCGAGTCGCGACCGGCGGTGCAGCGGGGGTTGCAGGTGCTGGCGGATCGGCGCAAGCCGCTGACCGGCGCCGAGGCGCATTCGAACCTCTTCGGCGACAACCAGTTCCAGAAGCGCTAGGACAGCCTGCTAGGCGTAGCGCCGGGTCAGCCAGCGGGCCGCCAGGATCGGCCTGGACCAGCCGCTGAGCGCATCGGCTTCGTCAGTCACCATCGCATCCCAGTGCAACTGTGCGCCCCAGGCGTGGGGCTCGAATTTCACCAGTTCGAAGCGGCCGGTCAACTCCGCGCCTGCCGGCGCCGGCCTCACGAAGCGGACCCGGTCGAGGCCGTAGTTCAAGCCGAACTTCGCGCCCTCGAAAGCGATCGTGCGCTCGATGAACCAGGTCAGCAGCGACAGGCTGAGGAAACCGTGGGCGATGGTGGATTTGAAGGGGGATTCCTTCGAGGCCCGTTCGGGGTCGACATGGATCCACTGGAAATCATCGATCGCCTTGGCGAACTGGTCGATCCGCTCTTGCGTCAGCAGCAGCTTGCGGGGGCACACTAGCCGGCGCCCCGTCAGGGCCTGCAGCCCCTGCAGGCTGTCGACCCGGATGAGATCTTCCTGCGCGGGCGTTATTGCAGTGGCCCCTTGGATGCCAGCGACGGGGGCAACGCGAATACCTCGATGCCCTCCTCACGCAGCGCCAGCGCCTCTTCACGGCTGGTGGAGCCGCGGATCGCGCGCTCCGGCGCCTCGCTGTAGTGGATGCGGCGGGCCTCTTCGGCGAAGCGGTCCCCGACGTCTTCCGTCGACTCGATGATCCGGCGCGTCATCTTCATGAACATCGCCTAGAACTCGGCGGGATCCATGCGCGGAGCATCGCTCGGTCCCTTGGTCCCGCGACGCGGATGCGAGGCGCTATCGGACCCGACGGCCGGCTGTTGCGCAGGCGCCTGCGGGTTGGAGAGGTTCAGGCGCGGCGCGGCGGGAAGTTTTCGAACGGCATGGCTGCCGCAGGTGGGGCATTCGATCAGCTTGCGTTCCTGCTGGTCGCCGAACGCCGCAGCGGACGCAAACCAGCCTTCAAAGCGGTGGTCGTGATCACAGGCCAGGTCAAAGACTTTGATGCTCATAAGGTGGCGTCAGCCTGGTTCTTGAGGTAATCGGTGCAGGCTAAAATCGCAGATTGGGCGTACCCGTCGCTTTCGCAAGTCTATTGCATATCGGCTTTTGAAGACTCCGCAGATCCTCTCCATCGACACGTTTCTGGACGATCCTGTCGAGCGGGCGCGTCCGGTCATCGATGTCCGGACGCCGGCAGAGTATGCGCTCGATCATCTGCCGGGCGCGGTCAACCATCCGGTGCTGAGCAACCGGGAGCGGGTGCTCGTGGGCACCCTCCAGAGCGAATCGGGTGCGTTCGATGCCAACGTCAAGGGGGCGGCGCTGGTGGCCGCAAACATCGGCGCCATGCTGGCCGGGCCGTTGGCAGACAAGCCGCGCAGTTGGGATCCCCTGATCTACTGCTGGCGCGGCGGGTCGCGCTCGTGGTCGCTTGCCATGGTGCTTGCACGTGTCGGATGGCGGGTCGGGCTGCTGGAGGGAGGCTACCGCAGCTACCGCCAGCGGGTCGTGGCCGACCTGGAACGCCTGGCCTCCACCTTTTCCTTCACCGTGGTCGCCGGCCCTACCGGCTCGGGCAAGACTACCGTCCTGAAACTGGCCGGGTGTGGCGGTGCCCAGGTCCTGGACCTGGAGGCGCTTGCCAATCATCGGGGCTCGGTGCTGGGGGCGGTGCCGGATTCACCGCAGCCGTCACAGAAGGCGTTCGACGCGCTGCTCTGGCAGGCGTTGCGTACCTTCGATCCCGCGCGGCCGGTGCTGGTCGAATCCGAAAGCCGCAAGATCGGCCAGCTTCACCTGCCTGAGCCGCTGATGCAGCGGATGAGGTCGTCGTCCTGCGTGAAGCTGGAAGTTCCGCTGGCGGTGCGCATCCGTTTGCTGCGCAACCAGTATCCGCACCTTGAAGAAGACTGCGAAGGCTTGAAGGATCGGCTCGAACGGCTGGTGTCGCTCCACCCGGACAAGCGGGTCGCCGAGTGGCGCGCGCTGGCGGATGCCGGACGGTGGGAGGAACTGGTGGAACGCCTGCTTCTCGAGCACTATGATCCGGCCTACCATCGTTCGCTGCTGCGCAACTACGGCCAGTCGGCGCAGGCGCCGGTCATCAGCCTGCCGGCAGCCACGGACGAAGCCCTGGCTGCCGCAGCGGCGGCGCTACTGCGCGAGGTTCCGCTCGATGTCGGTGCGTGATTTCACTTCTTCCACGTAGGCGCTGACCGCTGTCTGCGCGAGCACCCGCTGGATCTGTTCGCGATACATCTGGCGCCTGCTCTCGGCACTCGCATCGGGCGCTTCGGCCTTTTCGAGCCGGATGATCTGGTAGCCACGCGGGCCGAGGTCCACGCCCGCATGCGCTGGCAGCGACGCGGTCGGCAACTTGAACGCCTCGGTGATCGCCTGGGGACCCAACTCCCCCGGTGCGGCCCGCGTCACCGTCGTTGCCGGCGCGAACTTCTCCAGGTCCGGCCTGGTCTCGGCCTTCAGAGCGGCCAGCAGTTTCTCACCCTCGGCCCGGGCCAGCCGGGCAGCTTCGGTGGCAATCAACTGCGCCCTGACCTGGTCCTTCACGTCGGCCAGAGGTTGACGAGCCGCTGGATGATGCTGCACCACGCGGGCCGAAACCATCACGCCCGGCAAGACTTCGACGGCCTCGGTATTGCGCTTGTTCTTCAGCGCCTCCTCGGCGTAGAGGAGGCCTAGCAGCCGCTGGTTGCGCAGGGGCGAGTCTGCCGGCACCGCGGCCCCCGGGTTGCGGGTCAGTCTCTGCGCCTTCTTCATCTGGAGCGAGAATTTCTTGACCGCCGGCTCCAGCGAATCGGATTGTTCGTAGACGGTGTTGGTGAAGGATTCGGCCAGCTCGGTGTAGCGCTTCGTGCCCTGCTGCTGCCGATAGAGCGCTTCGAGTTCCGGCTTCACTTGCTCGAACGGCTTCTCGCCGCTGCCCTTGCTGCCAGTGACCCGGATGATGTGAAAGCCGTACTCGCTTTGCACGAGGTCGCTGACCTGTCCTTCCTGCATGGCGAAGGCCGCATCCGAGAAAGGCTTGACCATCATGTCACGGGAGAAGAAGCCGAGATCTCCGCCCTGCTCTGCCGACCCGGTGTCGTCGGAGTGGGCCTTGGCAAGCTCGTCGAACTTGTCCGGCGCGGCCTTCACTTCGGCAAGGAGTTTCTCCGCCTTCTGCCTGGCCGCGGCCTTTTCCGCTGCTTTCGCATCGTCACCGGTGGCAATCAGGATGTGGCTGGCACGCCGTTGCTCCGTTTCGGAGAAC
>JACCRJ010000690.1 GCA_013813615.1 Lautropia sp.
GCGCGGTCACGCGTGCTGGAGTATCTGAACCAGGTTCAGTCGCGCCTGCCTGCGGCGGCCAAGGCCACGCTCGGTCCCGACGCAACCGGCGTCGGCTGGATCTACCAATACGCCCTTGTCGACCGCACCGGCACCCAGGACCTGGGTCAGCTGCGTGCCCTGCAGGACTGGTTTCTCAGATACGAGCTGAAGACGGTCCCGAACGTCGCCGAGGTCGCCTCGGTGGGTGGCATGGTGCGCCAGTATCAAGTCGTGCTCGACCCGGACAAGCTGGCGGCCTACGGCATCGCGCACACGAAGGTCGTCGAGGCGATCCAGAAAGCGAACCAGGAGGCAGGCGGCTCTGTGCTCGAGCTCGGGGAGGCCGAGTACATGGTGCGGGCCTCAGGCTACCTTCAATCGCTGGACGACTTTCGCAAGGTACCCCTGATGACGTCCGGTGCCGGGGTCTCGGTACGGCTCGGCGACGTGGCGCGCATCCAGATCGGCCCGGAAATGCGTCGCGGCATTGGCGAACTCGATGGGGAAGGCGAGGCTACCGGCGGTGTGATCGTCATGCGCTCGGGCAAGAACGCACTCGAGACCATTGCGGCAGTGAAGACCAAGCTTCAGCAATTGCAGGCAAGCCTGCCCAAGGGCGTGGAGATCATCCCGGTCTACGACCGCTCGAGTCTGATAGAGCGGGCCGTATCGAACCTTGGAGTGAAGCTGCTGGAAGAGTTCATCGTCGTCGCAGTGGTGTGCTTCATCTTCCTGTTTCACCTGCGCTCGGCCTTTGTGGCAATCGTGTCGCTGCCGCTGGGCATTCTGGCGGCCTTCATCGTCATGTATTACCAGGGCGTGAATGCCAACATCATGTCCCTCGGCGGGATTGCGATCGCCATCGGCGCAATGGTCGACGCGGCAGTCGTGATGATCGAGAACGCCCACAAGCACCTCGAGCGCTGGAGCCATGAAAACCCCGATGACACCCTTGAAGGCGAGGCGAGGTGGAAGGTCATCGGCGACTCGGCCGTCGAGGTCGGGCCTGCGCTGTTCTTCTCCCTCCTGATCATCACCCTGTCCTTCATCCCGGTATTTACGCTGGAAGCCCAGGAGGGGCGCCTGTTTTCCCCGCTGGCCTTCACCAAGACCTATGCCATGGCGGCCGCGGCCGGCCTCTCGGTGACGCTGATCCCGGTGTTGATGGGCTACCTGATCCGGGGCCGCATTCCCGACGAAAACGCCAATCCGCTCAACCGCTTCCTGATCGCCCTGTACCGGCCACTGCTCAACGCAGTGCTGCGTGTGCCGAAACTGACCCTGGCCGTGGCCGCCCTGGCATTGGTCGTCAGCCTGTGGCCGGTGCAGCACATCGGCGGGGAATTCATGCCGCGGCTGGATGAGGGTGATCTGCTCTATATGCCATCGGCGCTGCCGGGCCTGTCCGCGGGCAAGGCCGCCGAACTGCTGCAGCAGACGGACCGCCTGATCAAGACCGTGCCTGAGGTTGCCAGCGTCTACGGCAAGGCCGGCCGCGCCGAGAGCGCCACCGATCCGGCGCCGCTGGAGATGTTCGAGACCACGATCCAGTTCAAGCCGCCAAAAGAGTGGCGCCCAGGTATGACGCAGGACAAGCTCATCGAGGAGTTGGACCGCATCGTCAAGGTGCCGGGCCTGGCCAACATCTGGGTCCCGCCGATCCGTAACCGCATCGACATGCTGGCCACCGGAATCAAGAGTCCGGTGGGCGTGAAAGTGGCCGGAAGCGACCTTGCGACCATCGACCGGGTAACCGGGGATATCGAGCAAGTGCTGAAGGAAGTCCCGGGCGTCAGCAGTGCACTGGCCGAGCGGCTGACGGGCGGGCGTTACATCGATGTGACCATCAATCGCGACACCGCCGCCCGTTTCGGAATGAACATCGCCGACGTTCAGTCGGTCATTTCCTCGGCGGTGGGCGGCGACAACATCGGCGAGACGGTGGAAGGCTTGCAGCGTTTTCCGATCAACGTGCGCTATCCCCGGGAGATCCGAGATTCGCTGGAGAAGCTGCGGCGCCTGCCGATCGTGTCCGAGCGTGGTGCACGACTGGTGCTGTCAGACCTGGCGGATGTCCGGATCACCGAAGGTCCACCGATGCTGCGCAGTGAGAATTCGCGTCTGTCGGGTTGGGTGTATGTGGATATCAGGGATCGTGACTTGCGCGGCGCGGTCCAGGACATGCAACGAGTGGTCGCAGAGAAGGTGCAGCTGCCACCAGGCTACTCGATCTCCTGGTCAGGCCAGTTCGAGTTCCTGGAACGGGCAACCGCAAAAATGAAGGTCGTGGTGCCATTCACGCTGCTGATCGTCTTCGTTCTCCTGTATCTCACCTTCAAGCGTTTCGACGAGGCGCTTCTGGTCATGGCAACGCTGCCGTTGGCATTGGTGGGCGGCATCTGGCTGCTCTACCTGCTGGGATACAACCTGTCGGTTGCGAGCGCGGTTGGCTTCATCGCCCTGGCCGGCGTATCAGCGGAATTCGGCGTGATCATGCTGCTGTACCTGAAGCAAGCCTGGGACGATCGCCTCGCGCAGGGCAAGACCAGCCCCGCGGACTTG
This sequence comes from Lautropia sp., assembly GCA_013813615.1. Classification (GTDB taxonomy): domain Bacteria; phylum Pseudomonadota; class Gammaproteobacteria; order Burkholderiales; family Burkholderiaceae_E; genus Lautropia. The sequence continues at coordinate 2,584 of JACCRJ010000690.1, forward strand.
CTCGATGCGATCCGGGAAGGGGCCGTCCTGCGTGTGCGTCCGAAGGCGATGACCGTGGCAGTGATCCTGGCCGGCCTGTTCCCCATCATGTGGGGCACTGGCACGGGCTCCGAGGTGATGCAGCGCATCGCCGCACCGATGGTTGGCGGCATGATCACAGCGCCCCTGCTGTCCATGTTCATCATCCCCGCGGGCTACCTGCTGATGCGGCGGCCGCGAGCAGAGAAGGCGCCCCGTTGGGCTTTCTGGAGAAGAAGGCATGCGGGAACGTGACCCCCGTGCTCGTTTCGCCGATGAGCGCCGGTTGCGCTCGCCACAATCCCCAATAGGAGATTTACATGAGGAGCTGCACTCCATTCCCTGGTTCTTGCCTCGGCGCTGTTCGCAGTGGCAGCATCGGCTCAACAGAAAATGGATGACATGAAGGGCATGGATATGATGCAGAAGCCCACGGCCGGCGCGCAGATGGTCCACAAGGCGGCGGGCACGGTCAACACCATCGATGCGAAGGCCGGCATCGTGACTTTGGCGCACGGGCCAGTGAAGACCATGAACTGGCCGGCCATGACGATGGGCTTCAAGGTCAAGGACAGGATGCTTCTGGACAAGCTCGGTGACGGCAAAAAGGTTGAGGTCGAGTTCGTCCAGGAGGACAAGGACTACGTCATCACAGCTGTAAAGTGAC
>JACCRJ010000015.1 GCA_013813615.1 Lautropia sp.
GCCTTGTGCAGATCCGCGGAACGAACCAGGATGGCGTCGGGTTCATCGATGGAGCTGCCGACTTCGTAGCGATTCCCTGGAAACCGGGCGAGTCCGCTGGCTGCGATCTGGTTGAGCACCATCACCCGGAAGCGGGGCTTCGCGCAAGCGCGCGGAGACGGGCCGGCCGAATCAGCCATGCTGCTTCTCGAAGGCGCGCAGGTAGTCCACCAGGGCCTGCACGCCGGCAAGGCTCATCGCGTTGTAGATGGAGGCTCGCATGCCGCCGACCGACCGGTGGCCCTTCAACTGCAGCAGGCCGCGCTCCTGCGCACCGGCCAGGAAGGGCGCGTCCAGGGCCGCGTCGGGCAGGGTGAACGGCACGTTCATCCTGGAGCGGTCCGCCCGGGCAACCGGGTTGGTGTAGAAGGCGGAGCTGTCGAGGTAGTCATATAGCAGGTTCGATTTTTCGATGTTGCGCCGCTCGACCGCGGCGACGCCGCCCTGGCGCTTCATCCACCGGAACACCAGCCCGGCGACATAGACGGCAAAGGTCGGGGGCGTGTTCACCATCGAGTCGTTGTCGGCCTGCTGCTTCAGGTCCAGCAGCGACGGCGAATTGGGCCGCACATGCCCCAGGAGGTCCTCGCGCACGATCACCAGGGTGAGCCCGGCAGGGCCGAGGTTCTTCTGTGCGCCGCCGTACAACACGCCGTACTTCGTGACATCGATCGGCCGCGACATGAAATTGGACGAGATGTCAGCGATCAGCGGGACGTCGCCGACGTCCGGCGTCGACTGGAATTCCACGCCGCCGATGGTTTCGTTGGCGCAGATGTGAACATAGGCGGCATCCGGTGTCAGCCGCCATTCCCCGCGGGGCGGCACGCAGGTGAACTTGCGCTCTTCCGAACTGGCGGCGACGTTGACCTTGCCGAACAGTTGCGCCTCCTTGATCGCCTTCTTCGACCACTCGCCGGTGTTGATGTAGTCGGCGGTCTTGCCCTGGGGCAGGAAGTTCATCGGCAGGATCGCGAACTGCAGCGTCGCACCGCCCTGCAGGAACAGGGTCTTGTAGCTGGCGGGGATGCCCATCAGTTCGCGCAGGTCTGCCTCGGCCTGCGCATGGATCGACATGTATTCCTTGCCACGGTGGCTCATCTCCATCACCGACTGGCCGCTGCCGTGCCAGTCGAGCATTTCTGCCGCGGCTTCGCCGAGAACTTCCTCCGGCAGTACGGCCGGTCCGGCGCTGAAGTTGAAAACGTTGCGCATTTGTTCCCGGACTGTAGTTTTATTGGAATCCGGATTCTATCGCCGCGATCCTTCGCCCGTGCCCGGCTGCCTGTGGGCGGCAAACGACCTCCGGGATCGACGGACGGACGATAATCGGGACGGGCGGCGGGACCTCGCGGGGATGATGCCTTGACAACCGCTATGCTGCATGTCCCGCCTCATGGATGTACCGAAAGGAGATTTGCATGTCTGAACGTAGTTCGAATGAAAACAGCAGCCGCGTCGTCCGGTCTGGCGCCGGCCGTGTCCGCAAGGCCGCCATCATCGCCACCATCGCAGCCTTCGGCGTGTCGGCCTGTGCCGGCTTGAACGACACGCAGCGGCGAACCGCCACCGGCGCGGGCATCGGCACTGCCGTTGGCGCTGTCATCGGCGGCAGCCAGAGCGGCGGCAAGGGCGTGAGGAACGGCGCCCTGATCGGCGGCGCGGTCGCAGGGCTCGGCACCTACATCTGGTCCTCGCGGATGGAAGCGCAGAAGCGCGCGATGGAGGAGTCCACCCGGGGCACCGGCGTTCAGGTCACCCAGACGGCGGAGAACCTGCTGCAACTCGACATACCGAGCGACATTTCGTTCGCGGTGAACCGCGCGGAGATCCGCCCCGACTTCCGCCCGATCCTCGACCGGTTCGGCCAGACGCTGGTCTCCAACCCGGCGGCGACGGTGCAGATCGTCGGCCACACCGACAGCAGCGGCTCGGATGCCGTCAACAATCCGCTGTCCGTCAACCGGGCCGCGAGCACGCGCGACTACCTGGTGGGCCGGGGCGTGCAGCCGTCGCGCATCACGATCGACGGCCGCGGCGCCTGGGAGCCGGTTGCCGACAACGGCAGCGCCGACGGACGCGCCAGGAACCGGCGCGTCGAAATCTATGTCGGCGAGGCCAGGCAGGCCGCTGCACCGGGGCAGCAGCAGGTCCGCTGAGACGTTCATAATGCGCGCTCTTTGAAATGAGGAGCGCGCCGATGGACAAGTCGGCTCCGGGCGTCTGGCGCCTGTATCGTGAGTTGTGGCGCTTTGCCGAGGGTCGGCGGGTCCAGCTGGTTTCGTCCTTCGCGTTGCTGATCGCATCGCAACTGGCCAAGCTTGCGGTGCCTGCCTTGGCAGGCACCGCGCTCAACACCATCCAGTCGCAGGGCATCGCCGGCGCGGGCAGGGCCGGCGTTCTGCTCGCCCTGGTGTTCGGTGTGACCGCGCTCAGCTGGCTGCTCCATGGCCCGGGCCGCATTCTCGAGCGCAACGTGGCGCTGTCGGTGAGGCAGAAGCTGTCGACCGACCTGATGAAGCGCCTCTTCGATGCGCCGCTGGTGTGGCACGAGGCGCAGCACGGCGTCGAGACCGGCCACCGGGTCGAACAGAGCACGCGGGCGCTGTACGACTTCGCCCAGAGCCAGTTCATCTACCTGCAGAGCGCTACCAGCCTGATCGGGCCCGTGATCGCGCTTTGGGTGATCTCCGCCTGGATCGGCCTCGCCGCCAGCGCCGGTTACCTGGTGCTCGGGCTCATCATCGTCCGGTTCGACCGAATGATGATGAGGCTGGCGGCGCAGGAAAATGCCGCCGACCGGCGCTACTGGTCCAGTCTGGCGGACGCGCTGGTCAACATCCTGTCTATCTTCGCGCTGAAGATGCGCACCGGCGTGCTGCGGCTGGTCGCGTCACGGTTGAGCGCCGTCTTCGAACCGGTCAGGCGCTCGATCGTCTTCAACGAGGCGAAATGGGCCAGTGTCGACCTGCTCAACAGCGCCCTGTGGATCGCGCTCGTCACTCTGTTCGTCTGGCTGTCGATCCGGGAGGCGGATGCGAAGCAGACCATCGCGCTCGGCAGCCTCTTCATGGTGTACGAATACGCGATTCAGGCCGGCGGTGTGATCACCGGTATCGCGGCGAACTTCCAGTCGCTGGCGCGACAGCAGACCGACTTCGGGAGTGCCGCGCCGATCCGGGCACTGCCCGCGCGGCCGGCCGCCGCGGACGCAGGAACTCGCGCCGTGGTTCACGCCGCTGCGGCTGCAGGCGGCTGGCGCGAGATGGAATTCAGAGGCCTCGACTATTCGCATCCGCTCGGCGAGGCGGCCGATCGGCAAGCCGGGCCGCGGGCCATCCACGAGGTGCGCGTCCGGCTTCGGCGCGGCCGCCGCTATGCCTTGATCGGTCCGAGCGGATCAGGCAAGACGACCTTGCTCAGGTTGCTGGCGGGCCTTTATGTGCCGCAGGCGGGGCAGCTGGTGATCGATGGCGGCCAGCCGATCGGGGCGGTGCGGATGTCCGATCTGCTGCAAGCCCTGGTCACCCTGTTGCCGCAGGATGCCGACCTGTTCGGCGGCTCGGTGCGCGAGAACCTGCTGCTGGCGATCGGCGACGACGAGCAGGCCCGGCCGTCGGAGGAGGGCCTCACCTCGGGCATCACCTCGGCCCTGGCAGTTGCGCAGGCGATGGAATTCCTCGCGAAGATGCCGCAGGGCATTGACAGCCCGGTCGCCGCGCGTGGCGGCAACCTGTCGGGAGGACAACGCCAGCGCATCGCGATCGCACGGGCCTTGCTGGCCGCGGCCTCGAGCAGCATGCTGCTGCTCGACGAGCCGACGTCCGCCCTCGATCCGGCAACCGAAGCCGCCCTGATCAAGGCCCTGCTGGCCGCCCGCACCGACGCCTGCATCGTCGCCTCGATCCATCGGCCGCAACTGCTCGATGCCTTCGACGAAGTGCTGGTGGTCAACGCCGGTCGGCTGGTCGACCAGGGGACGGTGGCGGAGCTGGCCCCGCGATGCGCGGAGCTCGCCGCTTTCCTGCGCCTGCAGCCGCCCGCCGTCGGCGCCGTCCGATCCCCCGCAGGCTGAGGCGTCCGGCTGCATGCCCGCTTCGGCGCTTGCGCTCGTCATCCTGGCAGGATTGATCCACGCCTGCTGGAACATCGTCGCCAAGAAGGTCGGCGGCGATGCGCGCTTCGCCTTCTTCAGCGGCGCGCTCCTGATGCTGGTCTGGGCGCCGCTCGGCCTGTGGGTTTCCTGGCAGCAGGTGCCCGACTGGGGCTGGCCGGAGCTCGGCGTGGTCACCGTGAGCGGCGTCCTGCATGTCGGCTACTACCTGGTGCTGCTGCGCGGCTACCGCGAGGCGGACCTGACGGTGGTCTATCCGCTGGCCCGAGGCTCCGGGCCGCTGTTGTCGTCGACGATGGCGATCCTTTTCCTCGGCGAGCAGCTTTCCGCCTGGGGGGCGCTGGGCATCGCCGCGGTGGTCGGCGGCGTCTTCCTGGTGGCTGGCGGGCCGTCGCTCTTGCGTGCGGCGCATGACCCGGCGAAACGGCAACGGGTGCGGTCCGGCGTCTTCTTCGGACTCGTCACCGGCATCTTCATTGCCGCCTACACCGTCGTCGACGGCTGGGGCGTGAAGGTGCTGGGCATGTCGCCGATTCTGGTCGACTACCTGAGCAACGTCGTGCGGCTGGTGATCCTGCTGCCGGTGGTCGCGTCGATGCGCACCGGGCTGCTGACCGTCTTCCGCCAGCAGTGGAAAGGCGCGCTGCTGGTGGCCGCGATCAGCCCGGTGTCGTATGTGCTGGTCCTCTATGCGATGCAGGTGGCGCCGCTGTCGCACGTCGCTCCGGCCCGAGAGGTGTCGATGCTGTTCGCCGCCCTGATCGGCGGCCACCTGTTGTCCGAAGGTGACCGGCTGCTGCGCGTGCTCGGCGCCGCCTGCATTGCCGGCGGCGTGATGGCGCTTGCGGTGGGCTGAGGGCCGGGTGTCACATCCATTCACAGCCTCGATGGCAGCCAGGTGGCGAGCGGCGGCCAGACATATATCAGCCACGCCACCAGCAGGATCAGAATCCAGTAAGGCGTTGCACCCAGGAAGATCTCGCTCACCAGGATGTCGCGATCCGGAATCGCCGCCTTCACGACGAAGACGCCGATGCCGAACGGCGGCGTAAGGACGCCTGCTTCGATAACCAGGATGCCGATCAGGGCGAAGACGATCGGATCCATGCCCAGTTCGGACGCCAGCGGCCAGAAAATCGGCACCGTCAGCAGCATGATCGAAATGCTGTCGATCATGCAGCCGAGGACGAACCAGACGGCAACCATGAACAGTAGCGTGCCGCCGCTTCCCAGTCCCAGCGACTCAAGGATCGCCTGGACTTCCTGTGGAATGCCGTTGAGGGCGATGAGTTTGGTGTAAATAGTCGCAGCCATCAGCAGCAGCATGATCGGCGTCACGGTGCGGCCCGCCTCCACGAAGGCGTCGAACAGGCCGCGCCAGCGCATGCCTTTGGCAACCGCCAGTATCGCCGCGCAGACCAGGCCGACGGCGCTGCCTTCGGTGGGTGTGAAGTAACCCAGCCAGATGCCTCCGAGTGTGACGACGATCATGATGCCGACGCCGACAGCGCCGCCGATCTGTGCGCGGGTAAGGGGCACGACCTCGCCGGCCAATGCGTCCTCCGGCGCCGCGCTCGGTCGCAGCTTGGCATAGACCATGCAGTACACCGCGTACATGAGCGAGAGTACGATGCCGGGGAAAACGCCCGCCGCGAATAATTTGCCGACTGACTGCTCGGTGAGGATGGCCCAGACAATCATGAATACCGAAGGCGGAATGAGCAGGCCCAGCACCGAACTGCCGGCGATGCAGCCGGTTGCGAAGCTGCGGCTGTAGTTGCTCTTGCGCATGGCGGGATAGGCGACGTGGCTGAATGCAGCTGCAGCGGCGATGCCGACGCCGGTGACCGCCGCGAAGATCGCGTTGCCGCCGACTGTTGCAACTGCCAGCCGCCCTGGGACACCGCGGAGGAAGCGGTTGACGACGTTGAAGAGGTCGCCGGCCGCACCACAATGCGCGATCAGCATGCCCATAACCGTGAAGCAGGGTATGACGACGAAATTGTATTCCTTGATTCCGGAGAGGGCCGTCTGCTGAAGGAGGTTGATCATCGGCTCGACGCCGCCGAGTGCGAACACGAGCCCGAGCGCGGCGGCTGCGGCAAAAGCGAAGACGACCGGCACGCCGATGACGACGAGGACGGCAAGAGCGATCAGGCCGCCCCACATGTCGAGTATCACGTTGATCCCTGTCCTATTCAGGCAGTTGCTGGTCGCGCGCGGCCATCCGCCCTCGAAGGCCATCGAACACGAATCCGATGCAGACCAGCGTGGCGATCACCCACAGCACCAGCGTGCCGAAGCGCAGCGGCCAGGCGGGTATGCGGAAGGCGTCATTGCCGAAGAACTCGCGCGAGGCGAAGCCGGAGAGCGTCGGCTCCCAGGAGGCGACGACCATCGCCAGGAAGAATGCGCCCCCCAGCAGGTAGGCGAAGGCGTTGAAGCAGCTGCGCACGAGGGGCGGCAGGCGGTCGATGAAGAAGGTGACGCGCAGCAGCTTTCGCTGGCGGATGACGTACGGCGCCTGCAGATAGGTCAGCATCACCAGCGCCACCGATGCCAGTTCGGCAGTGCCTGCGAAGGGACGATTGAAGAGCAGCCGGCCCCCGATGTCATAGCAGATCACGCCGGTGATTGCGATCAGCAGGCAGGCGCCAGCCACATGCAGCCCCAGCAGGGCCCGGTCGATCAGTGTCTTCATCGATGGTTCCTCATCGTTTCTCCTTCATCAAGGCCGGGTGCGGCTTGCCCAGGCGGCGGGCGTTCATCGCGCCAGGCTACGGCCAGGGCCGCGGTGCCCAACAGGATCACCGGCACCGCCACAACCATCAGCCGGACCGCCGGATGCGCCGGGACCAGCGCCGCAATCAGGCACAGTCCGGCTCCGACCAGCATCGGCAACATGCCGGTCACCGCGGCGGCCATGCCGGCGCGTGTCGGCATCGCCTGCATGATCCGTCCCAGCGCCGCCGGAAAGATGAGCCCGTGACCGACCGAATACGCCAGCAGCGGCGCCGCAGGCACACAACAGGAGGCCGTCGAGCCGGCGCGCGGTGGCGGCAACCGCCAGGTTGCCGGCGAGAAATCCGAGGTAGGTTCCCCCCATCAGCAGCGCGACGCCGCGATCGCCGAAGCCGGTGGTGTCCCGCACGGCTGCCGGCACGACTGCAATCATCAAGAAGAAGACGGACCCGATGCGGCGAAGGCGAGCGCGAGCCAGCGCGAAGGCCGATGCTTCCACAGCGCGGTCACACTGTCCAGGCCGGGCCGAAGCGTCGTGGCCGGCCTCGTCTCGACCTGTATCAGGAGTGCTGCGGCGAGCCCGACTGCGGCCAGGCACGGCAGCAGCGCCAGGACGCCGCGCCAGCCGGCCAGGCTCAGCAACCACCAGCCCAGCACCGGCGCCATGGCCGGCGTCAGCGCAAAGGCGCCTGATATCGTCGCCATGGCGCGCTGAAGGGTCGCGCCCCCGACCCGATCGCGCAGCACGGCTCGCGGCACGACCAGGGCGGCGCTGAGTCCCAATCCGGCGAGCGTGCGTCCGGCAAGCAGGGTAGCGGCGTTCGACCGAAGCAGGACAGGGCACCACCTGCAATGCCGACGGCGAGACCGGTCAACAGCGTCGGGCGCCGCCCCCATCGATCGGCTGCGATGCCCGAGATCGGTTGACCTGCAGCAAGGCCCAACGCGTAGAGGCCGATGGAGGCCATGCCGGCAGCGGGCCCGAGTCCGAGCGCCGTCGCCAGCGCTCGATCCAGCGGGATCATGAGATTCAATCCCAGTGGAGGCAGGCAGGCGATTGCCGTCAACCAGACCAGCCAGCCCCGCGGCGACAGAGACCAGCGACGGACACCGTCTGCGCGGTGCCCGATCCGGTCACAGCGGATAGTCCGTCGGGAACTTGTAACCAGCCTCGCCGAGGAACTTCACGTAGGCCTTGAGCACATCGGTCGCCGGCTGGCCCCTGGCATCGAGTTCCTTCGCCGATCTGCTGGGCAGATCCTTGAGCAGTGCTGCCCAGCGGGCCCGTTCGGCATCCGAGAGCGTGTTCACCTTTACGCCTGCCGACCGGACCCTTGCTTCAACGTCCAGGTCCCGCTGCTTGCTCGATTCGGCGACCTGCATCGCCGCTTCGCCAGCTACTTCATCGATGATGGCTACCACTTCCGCGGGCAGTCTGGCGCGAGTTTCGAGATTCATGAAAGCCACCAGGGTGCTCAGTGAGCCGAAGCCGGTCTTGGTGAAGACCTTGGCTACTTCCTGCAGTTTGAAGGCGTCGAGACCGGAGATGAAGAACAGGCTTCCGTCGGCGAGTCCATTCTGCAGCGCCTGGTAGTGCTCGCCGATTCCCAGGGTCACCGGTGCCGATTCGACGGCCATGAAGAGGGGTGCGTTCGTGCCGGCGAGGGCGATGCGCTTTCCTTTCAGGTCTTCGATGGTTTTCCAGTCGAACTTCGACGTCAGCCCGTAGGCTTCCGACGTCATCGCTGCCAGCACCATCGCGTTGTAGGGTTTCATGCTGGCCTGAAGGGCGGGTACTTCCTTCATCATCCGGTTCGAGACCTTCTGCTGCAGCACCGGGTCGGGCGAAGTGAAGGGGATGTAGGCGCTGTAATTCAGCAGGCCTGCGCGGGACTGCTCGAAGCCGATCGGCGACAAGCCGATGTCGAGCGTTCCCTTCTGGACTGCCTCGATGACGGCATCCACCTTGGCGACGCTGCCTCCCCATGCCTTGATGAAGCGGACCTGATGAGGCGTCCTGGCCTTGACCCGGTCGGCCACTTCGCTGGCGAAGAACTTGTCGAATACGCCAACATAAGTAAGGCCGGTGGTATGGCCGCCGCCCATGCGCAGCGTGAAGTTATCTGCATGGGCGAGGCCGGAAGCTGCAGCCGCGATAAGCACTGCGAGCCATTTTTTCGATTTCATTTGCTGTCTCCTTTCGTTGAGCGCGTCAGAACCTCGAGCAGCAGCGCTTCATAGGCTGCGGAATTGAGAAGATGCGGATAGTGGCCCCCCGACGGCAGCGTGACATGTCTTGCCTGTGGATACTGCATGCGAAACCGTTCCCGGACCGGCAGCGGGATCAGCGGGTCGTCGTCGCAATCGAGCACGGTGAGGGCGCGCTGCGGCAGGGTCAGCGGCGGGCAAGGCAGCGCGTTGATCACGCCGAGCAATCGTGACATCAGGCTGGCGGGCGACTGCCGATCCGCCAGCATGTGATGCTGCAGTTGTTGAAGCGGCGTAACAGGTGATGCCCTGACCCGCTCGAGCCACTGCCCATGCAGGGTCTGAGCGGAAATAGAGCTAACCTGCTCGCGGTCGAACAACGGGTTGTCGGCCAGGTCCTTGCCCTCGACGAAACCGTTGCCGATCACCAGTGCAGCCACGCGCCGCGGGTACTTCAGGGCAAAGTACTGCGACCACCAGGCCGCGAACGACGAGCCGACCACCGCGGCCGCTTCGATTGCCAGATGATCCATGAGCGCCGCAAGTCCGTCGGCAAGAGCGCCGGGCTCCGACACCGCAGGATAGGTGACCGCAATCAGGCGGGCCTGCTCTCCCAGGGATGACAGGGTGACCGCGAACATCCCTGCGTCTCCGAGCGAACCGGGCAGCAGGATCGCGACCGGACCTGCCGTCGCCGTATCCAGCCACCGCCATTCATGTCCGTCGACCACCAGCGACTGCCACCGGTAGCGACGTTCGACAGCGTCAAGGACTTCCAGTAGCGTGCTGCTCAAAACTTCCCTTCGGCGTCGACGAAACCCTTCGCCTTCAGTTCATCCATTGCCAGCGGTGAAAACTCCGCTTTCGGCACGTCGCCGCCTATCACGAACAGCAGCCAGTGGGTTGCATCCGGTTCCTCATGGGTGACGTTTTCGAACCGCCGCTGCACACCCGGCGGAAAGGAGATGACGTCACGCGGCCCGAGGTCGAAGGCCTCGACGTTACCGTCGACTTCCCATGAACATCTCCAGCGCCCGGTGATGGGCATGAAGGTTTCGTTGGTGTCATGGTTGTGCATCATCGGGCCCTTGCCGGGCGCGGCTTCGCAGAATCCCAAGTTGAAGCCTTCGTTGATCTTGATGGCTGCAGACTCCGCTGCGCGGGCGCCTACCGGCGAGTGCATGGCCTCGTCGCCTTCCGGTCGCTGGAAGCCGACGACGTTGTAGAGTTTGCGCGCGGCGGAAGGGTAGTTGCTGTCCGGCAGTCCGCCGTCATGGCCGACGAGGTCCTTGAAGAGCGCCACGCGCTTGCGCATTTCTTCACGGGTGACGCGTTTGGTGGGTAGTGGCATTGCGGGTCTCCATGGGTGCGTGATCAGGCATGACCGGCACGCCCGTGTTGTGCGAGGCCATTAAGCTCTCTAAAAGGAGCGGCTGCAATTGCGCTATCCGATAACCTCTATCGGCACCTCGTTGGTGCGGTGCCGCACGCCGCCGGGCGGATCGAGTCAGCGCTGGTACAGGCACAAGCCGACGCGGAAAAATCTTTCATTTTCCTCACGGGCACGACTGATGGAGAACTACTGACGGCCGTCGGGCAGGCGTGAACGACAATCAACGACTGCCGGGATTGCCCGGACGGGGGTAGCAAGGGTGCGTTTGCGTGAGATCGACTTGAATCTTCTGGTGGCCTTCGATGCCCTGATGCGCGAATGTCATGTGACCCGCGCGGCCTACCGCCTGGAGATCAGCCAGTCATCGATGAGCCTGGCGCTCGCAAAGCTGCGTGTGCTGTTTCATGATCCGCTTCTCGTGAGGTCCGCGTCGGGCCTCGTGCCGACGGTCAAGGCCAGGAGCCTGCAATCGCAGGTGGAGGAGGTGCTACAGAGCATAGACCGGCTGGTGCACGATCAGAAGTCGTTCGAGCCGTCGCAAGCAAGCGAGACCGTCACGA
>JACCRJ010000066.1 GCA_013813615.1 Lautropia sp.
CCGCTGACGAGCACCGCGGCACGCGGCCACGGAAACGCCGGCGGCACGATCCGCATCTCGAGATCGGTGGCGGCGAAGTGGGCGATGCCGCCGATCAGGAACCACAGGAAGACGACGACCAGGCCGGCGCGGCGCCAAGCCTGCACGGAAGCTGCCTTCGACGCTCCATCCATATGCGGCGGATTCAGCTACTCTCGTCGCCGGCGTCTCAACGGTCGATCGCCTGCTAATGGCCGCGTTCGAGGATGCTCACATAGTGGGCGACCGCCGCACCTCCCATGTTGAATACGCCGACCAGTCCGGGAGCCTTCACCTGCATTGCGCCGGCGGTCCCGGACAGCTGCATCGACGCCATGACATGCATCGAAACGCCGGTCGCGCCGATGGGGTGGCCCTTGGCCTTCAATCCCCCGGAAGGGTTGACGGGCAACCTGCCCGTTTTCTGCGTCCAGCCTTCGTTGATGGCCCGCGCGCCCTGGCCTTTCGGGGTCAGCCCCATCGCCTCGTACTCGATCAGCTCGGCGATGGTGAAGCAGTCATGCGTTTCCACCATCCCGAGGTCCTGCAGGCTGGCGCCCGCTTCGGCGAAGGCTGCCGCCCATGCGTGCTCACAGCCTTCGAACCGGGTCATGTCGCGCCGACTCATCGGCTTGAACTCGTTGACATGCTGGTTGGCGCGAAAGCGGATGGCCTTGCCGCATGAACGAGCCGCGTCCTCGCTGGCCAGTATCACCGCGGCCGCACCGTCCGACACTGCCGAGCAGTCGCTGCGCTTCAGCGGCGCAGCGACAATCGGGTTGCGGTCCGAGACGTTGCGGCAGAAGTCGTAGCCGAGGTCTTTGCGGAACTGCGCAAGCGGATTGGCCGCGCCGTTGCTGTGGTTCTTCGCGGCGATCCGCGCCAAAGCCTCGGACTGGTCGCCATAACGCTCGAAGTAGCTGCCGGCTATCTGGCCGAAGATGCCGGCGAAACCGTTTTCGGCCTCGCCCTCCTCCTTCAGGTAGGCCGAGTTCATGAGGATCTCCGACACCTGCGGCCCCTGGACTCCGGTCATCTTCTCCGCGCCGATCGCGAGGACGAAGCGGGCCCGGCCGGCGGCGATACTGTTGAGGCCCTGGTAGATGGCGGCCGACCCCGTCGCACAGGCATTCTCGACCCGGGTGGACGGCTTGAAGCGCAGGCTTTCCGATACCTGGAGCGGCAGGGAGGACAGAAACCTTTCCCTGACGAAGCCGCCGCCATAGTGGCCAAGGTATATCTCGTCGATATCCGCCGGCTCGATGCCCGCATCCGCCATGGCCTCCCTGGTTACCCGTCCGATCAGTGATTCGATGTCTTCGGCATCGAGCTTTCCAAAGGGCGTATGAGCCCAACCGACAATGCATCCTGCCATGTTATATCTCCTGATGAGTATCGTTGATCCGCTTCATTCGGAAGGTCGCTACACGACCTTGCAGGTCATCCCGCCGTCGACCGGCAGCAGGACACCGTTGATGTACTTCGCTTCGTCCGACGCAAGGAAGACAGACGCCCAGGCGACGTCCCAGGCATCGCCCATCGAGCCCGTCGGACAGGCGGCATCGCGCTTCGCGACCAGGTCGGCCTCGTCGGCGAACTCGGACATCAGCGCCGCGCGTGCGGTCGGCGTGTTCATCATCCCGGGCAGGATTGCGTTCGACCGGATGCCCTTGCGAGCGTACTGCAACGCGATCGACTGGGTGAACTGGTTGACGGCCGCCTTCGAAGCCGAATAGGAAATGTAGGCGGTTCCGAGCCACCGGAGGCTGGCGATCGATGAAACGTTGATGATGGCGCCGGAGCCCTGGGCCTCCATGAGCGGCAGAACGTCCTAGCAGGTGAGAAAGAGGCTGCCGATATTCAGTTGCATCGAATCGGCCCAGACCTTCTCGCTCATCTCGACGGGGCCGCCCAGAAAAGCCATGCCGACATTGTTGTGCAGGATGTCGACTCGGCCGAATGCCTGCAGGCAGTGCCTGACCGCCTCGCGCACGGAGTCGGAGCCGGTAACGTCGGCGGCGCTCGCCTCGCAGGTGCCTCCCTCCGCACGGATGATGTCCCTCGTCTCCTGCGCAGCGGCGGGATTGAGGTCCACTGCCAGCACTCGCGATCCCTCGCGGGCATAGGCGACGGCAGTCGCCTTGCCGTTGCCCCAGCCCGGTCCGATCGAACCTGCGCCGAACACCAGCGCCACTTTGCCTTCCAGTCGCCCAGCCATCGACCCCTCCTTCGTTGGCGGTCAGACCCGCCGCTCGCGTCCCACCCAGTACTTTTCCCGGATATCCCGCTTCAGCACCTTGCCGACCGGGCTGCGGGGCAGGCGATCCCAGACCTCGATCCGCTTTGGCGTCTTCATGCCGCCAAGGCGCTCCCGGCAATAGGCCGTCAGCTCTTCCGGCGTCACGGCAAGTCCCGGCTTCAGCTCCACGACCGCCGTCACCGCTTCACCCCATTTCTCATCCGGTGCGCCGACGACCGCACAGTCCTGCACCGCTGGATGGGACCAGAGGACCTGCTCGATCTCGGAAGGATAAATGTTGAAGCCGCCGGAGATGATCATGTCACGCTTGCGATCGACGATATACAGGTACCCGTCGGTGTCCTTGTAACCGACGTCACCGGTATGGTGCCAGCCGAAGGCGGACGCCTTCTCGGTCGCGTCTGCGTTCTTGTAGTAACCCTTCATCACGAGATTACCCCGGGTGACGATCTCGCCCTTCTCGCCGGGCGGCAGCAGGTTGCCTGCGTCGTCCATGATCTCCACCTGGGTGAGCAGGGTCGGCCGGCCGCAGCTCAACAGGCGCTTCTCCTTGAGCGGGTCGCCGATGACACGGTGCTCCTGGGGGGAAAGGAAGGTGCAGAGCATTGGCGACTCCGCCTGGCCGAAGGTCTGCGCCATCACCGGGCCGAAGATGGCCAGCGCCTCCTTCAGTTTCTCTGCCGACATCGGTGCCGCGGCATAGATGAAGTACTTCAAGGAGGAGTAGTCGAACTCCCGCACCCGGGGATGGGCCAGCATCGAGTAGATGGCGGTCGGCGGCAGAAACAGCGTCGTGACCTTGTGCTGCTGGATGCACCGCATGATCTCGAGGGGATCCGCTCTGGGAATGATCACCTGAGTGGCGCCCATCGCGAGAAGCGGAAACGCCACGCAGCCGGCGGCATGCGTCATCGGCGCGGCCACCAGATGCACAGGTGGCTCCTGACTCGGCATGCTCGAGCAGAAGTTGGCAATCATCGTCCCGAAATTGAGGTGGGTCAGCATGACCCCCTTCGAGCGACCGGTGGTCCCGCCCGACGGCCAGATCGAGGCAATGTCGTGAGGACCCAGCGGCACATACGGAGCAGGCTCGTTGAAGCCGACGAGCCAGTCGCCTAGGAACGGATCGCGTGCGTCGCAGCTGTCCACGCACACAAAGCCCTTGATGCCGGGCACCGCCACCCGGATCTCCTCGATCTCACGGCTGAAGGAACTGTGATAGAAAATCCATTCGCAATCGTTGCTGCCGAGGATCCAGATGTTGTCCTCCAGCGAATTTCGGGCGTTCAGGGGCATCCATGCGCAGCCCGCCCGAAGGATCCCCAGGATGCAGGCGAAGGCATCGACGTCGTTGGGACTCAGCACTGCCGCAACCGACTGCGGCGCCAGGGCGCTGCCGATCAGCCCGCTGCCGATCCGGTGCGTGAGGGTCCTGACGTCCCGGAACGAGAGCGACCGGCGCTCGTCCGTCATGCAGGTCCGCTGCGGATAGAGCGCCGCACCCCGGTCGAAGAAGTCGATCAGCCTCATCGCTGCCTCCCCTGCCGATCGTCTGTCCTGGTCATCACACCGTCAGCCTCTGTTCGATAGCGACGCGCTCGCGCCGGAAGTCCTCGGTCCGCCCCTGCCAGCCCACCTTGCCGTGGTCGATGACATAGATCCGGTTGCCGATCTGCAGCGGGATGGCGATCTTCTGCTCGACCAGCAGCACGGCGACGCCGCGCCGATTGATCGCCACGATCGCATCCCGCACATCCCGCACGATCAGCGGCGCGAGCCCCTCACAGGGTTCGTCGAGCATCAGGATCCGGGGGTTCGTCATGACCGCCCGGGCGATGGCGAGCATCTGCTGCTCGCCGCCGGACAGGGACAGCCCCTTCGACTGCTCCCGCTCCTGAAGCAGTGGAAACAGCTCGTAGATTCGTGTCCTGGTCCAGTAACCGGTCCGATGGGCGACGCCGGCGATCGCGAGGTTCTCGTCGACCGTCAGGTTGGGGAACACCTGCCGGTCCTCCGGAACGTACGCGACACCGCCAAGGCTGATCTGATGCGGCCTCAGCGCGGTCACGTCCACGCCGTCCAGCATCCGCCGCCCGCGCGCGCAGGGCAGCAACCCCATCAGCGTGCGCAGGATCGTCGTCTTGCCGGCACCGTTGCGCCCGACCAGGCACACGATCTCGCCCGCCGCAATGGCGACCGATACCTGTTCGAGCGCCCTCGCCTTTCCGTAGTAGGCGTCGACCTGGTCAAGCGCCAGCATGGTCGTCACCGAGGTAGGCCTTGCGGACGGCCGGGTCGCGCCGCACCTCGTCGGGCGTGCCGATCGACAGAACAGCCCCCTGGTCCATCACGATGATGCGGTGGGACACCTTCATCACCACGTCGATGTTGTGTTCGATCAGGATCACCGTCCGGCCGCGGGCGACCCGCTCGATCAGCGCCATCGTCCGGTCGATCTCATGCTCTCCGACGCCCGCCAGCGGCTCGTCCAGCAGCAGAATCGTCGGCTCGGTCATCAAGGTGATGCCGAGTTCGAGCGCCCGCTGGTCCCCGTGGGAGAGTTGTTCGGCCGGCGCGTCCTTCCATCCCTGCAGGCCGATGTCGATCGCGACCCGCTCCGCCTGATCGGCGAGCGCCTGGTAGCCCTGCACGCGGCGCCAGAACGGCTGCAGCCTGAAGGCCCTTGCCTGGGCCGCCAGCCGGAGGTTCTCGAACACCGACAGCGTCGGGAAGATCTTCGTGATCTGGAAGCTGCGCCCGATTCCGGACCGGGCGCGCAGGAAGGTCTGCATCGACGTGATGTCCCGCCCGTCCAGTACGACCCTTCCTTCACTGGGCCGCTGGCGGCCGGACAGCACATTGATGAGGGTGGTCTTGCCGGCTCCGTTGGGGCCGATGACGCTATGGATCCCGACGCCGAGGAAGTTGAGGCTCACCTTGTCGAGCGCGATCAGTGCACCGAAGCGCACGGTCACCGCTTCGCAGGCGAGGGCCGCAGCACCCGTCACCGCTGCCTCCGTCGCGTCACTTTTCCGGTGATGGCAGCGAGCACCCCATGGATGCCGTGCGGCATGAACATGGTCACCAGGATGAAGATGACACCGAGAATGCCGTACCAGTGCACCGTCCATGAACTCAGGGCTTCCTTCATCGCCTCGAAGGCGATCACGCCGATGATCGGCCCGTAGAGCGTGCCGAGGCCGCCCAGCAGCGTCATCATCACGATGTCGCCCGACGTCCCCCAGTGCAGTGCCTGGGTGTTCACGAACTGCATCAGCCCGCCCAGCAGTGCGCCGGCGACGCCGCTGAAAGCCCCCGATACCGCGAACACGGCCAGCTTGTTCAGCCTGATGTTGAAGCCCAGCTGTTCAGCACGGATCTCGTTGAGGCGGATGCCGGCGAGGACCTTCCCGAACGGCGATTCGCGCAGCATCCTCGCCGCCAGAAGCGCTACAGCGAAGAAAGCCAGAACCAGCAGGTAGAAGTTCCCGCCGTTGTAGAAATCGATGCCGAGGAAGACCGGCCGCGGCACCCCGGTCAGGCCATCCTCGCCGCCGGTGAGCCTGCGCAGCGGTGAGGATGCGGCGAAGAAAACCAGCTCTGCGATCGCGAGGGTCATCAGCGAGAAATAAATCCCGGAAAGCCGCAGAGCCAGTATGCCGACGATCAGGGCCGTCAGCGCTCCGGCCAGCGCCGCAGCCAGCATCGCCAGCGGCAGCAGGGTTGGATCCTTCACCATGATCAGGGCGTACACGTAGGATCCCATGCCGAAGAACGCGGCGTGCCCGAAGGACAGCAGACCCGCCAACCCGAACATGAGGTCGTATCCGAGCACGAAGACACACCAGACCAGGATCAGCGTCGCGAAGTAGAGCCATCCCTGGTCCTGGAGGACCGCCGGCACGGCTGCGAGCAGCAGCACCAGGAACAGCGCGCCCCTCATGCCTGCCGCCCCTTTCGGTTGAAGAGCCCTTCCGGGCGGACCATGAGGGTCAGGATCAGCAGCGCATAGGTCAGCAGGTTTATCCAGTCGGCGGCGTACTGCTGCCCGAACGCGCGGGTCATGCCGATCAGCATCGCGCCGAGGATGGCGCCGCGGATGTTCCCGAGGCCGCCGATCACGATGACGATGAAACAGTCGATGATGATGCTGAAGCTCATGCCAAGCTTGAGCGGCAGCAAGGGCCCCGCGATGACGCCGCTCAATGCGGCCAGCGCGGTGCCCACGCCGAAAACCGCAGTACGGACCTTCGGGACGTCGATCCCGAGACAGGACACCATCGCACTGTTGGCGCTGGCGGCGCGTACCACCATGCCGACGCGCGTCTTCTCGATCACGAGGAACAGCAGGATCGACACGAGGGCACCGAAGCCGACGATGAACAGCCGGTAGTTGGTGACTGTGCTGCCGAAGAACTCCACCGTCCCGGCAAGCTGGGGCGGCGCGTTCATCGCCTTGAAGTTGACCCCCCACACCAGGCGAATGAACTCCTCTATCACCAGGATGTAGCCGAAGGTCAGCAACAACTGGTAGGCAGGCGGGCGCTCATAAAGCGGACGCAGGGTGGCGCGCTCCAGCAGCGCGCCGAACACGCCCACGACCAGCGGGGCACAAAGCAGCGCCAGCCAGAAGCTCCCGGTCCACGCCACCAGCTGGAAGCCGGTGTAGGCGCCGAGCATGTAAAGGGCGCCGTGCGCGAAGTTGATGACCCCGAGCATGCCGAAAACCAGCGTCAGACCGGCGGCGAGCAGGAACAGCAGCGTTCCGATACTGAGGCCGATCAGAACCAGCGACAAGACGCTTCCCGGAGGGTCTGCCGGGTCTACTTCGGACAGGCAGGGAAAAGGCCCTCGGGCGGGAACGTGTCGGTGACCTTGAGCATCAGGGCCGGCTGCGGCGCCACACCCTTGACGGCCTCCGCCCACAGGCCGACGCCGATGGCCTGATGGTCGCATGCGCGCATCTGCTTGGGCCCGAAGACCGAATTCGGGTACGTACTGGCTTCGAAGGCGTCGACCCACTTCTCCGCGTCCCAGGAGCCGGTCTTCTCGACTTCGTCCAGGAACCAGTTGATGCCGTCGAAGGCATGGCCGGCGTAGGCATTCGGCCATTCGTTGTACTTCTTGCGGTACGCTTCGACGAACCGCTTGTTCTGGGGCGTGTCGAAGCTGAAGTGGTACCGCGCCACCGTGTTGACGCCGACCACGTCCGGTCCTACGGCCATTGCCGCGTCGTCATCGAGAAAGCCGGTACCAAAGATCCTGACCTTGGCCGGCAGGTTGACCTGGCCGGCCTGTTTGAGCAGGGTGATCGTATCGGCCCCGGTCGTCACCACGAACATCCCGTCCGCACCGGACCTGACCGCCTTGTCGATGATCACCGAATAGTCCTGGCTGCCGATCGGCGCGAAATCTTCACCGACTACGGCAACCCCCATTCCGGCCAGACCGGTCTTCATCGTCGCCCAGGTGTCGCGCCCGACCGGCTGGTCGACCGCCACCGCATAGATCTTCTTCAGTCCGGCCTTCTTGACGAACGCCGACGCCATCTGCGTCTCCATATAGGCGAGATTGGAGGTGCGAAAGGTGAACCGGTTGCGGCTGGCCCCGGTGATGCCATCGGCCGCGGAAGTCGTCACCAGGAGCGGGATCTTGCGCTGCGCGGCGACCGGCATGATGGCCATCGTCTGACCTGAAGCGCCGTCGCCAAAGAGCATGTTCGCGCCGCTCGAAAGCAGTTTGTTGGCCTTCTGCACTGACGTCTGCGGCTTCGTTTCGCTGTCTTCCCACAGAACTCGGATCGGCGCTCCCAGGACCCTGGCTCCGCGCATCTCGATGGCCAGGTCGAGCCCCTTCTGCATGCTGGTGCCGAGCAGCGCGTAGGCGCCGCTCAAAGGAACGACGCCGCCGATGGTGAACGACTCCTTCGGCTGGGCGGATGCGCCTGCCGAGATCAGACAAAGCGCCGACAACACGGCGGACTTGACGAGCAACCTGCGTTTCATACGACTCTCCAGATGATCACGCAGGCGCTTCCGTCTCAGATAGTTCGGATTCAGCCTTTGCGTGCTTGTTAGGGCGTCCGGATGATCCGAACGTCAGGGGCTCGGCAGATATGTCTCCAGTGGAGCCTGGCCGCAAGGGCTGGCGTCGATCTGATTGTCGAGGCCATGCTAGCCCCGCAGAAAAGATAGTGCAAGGGCCTTGTATGTTCGCGGATTGTCCGAATAGTCATATTCGAACAAGTCGCAGATCGCGCGCGGTAGCATGGAACACCCCAGCGACCGTTCACCTCCCGCCAATGACTATCAAAAGCCAGAACGACGCAGCCCGCCCAGCCTCAGCCGCGGAGGGAGCCAGGTCGGCACAGGACCTCAAGCGCGGTCTTCTCATGCACTTCTTCGCAAACCTCTGCCTGACTTCCGACGTGAACCTGCGATTGACGGAACTGGGGTTCGGCCGCCTTCACCATCGCATCCTCTTCTTCGCCGCGAATGCCCCCGGCATCACCGTGGGGGAACTTCTCGGAGCACTGCGGGTAACCCACCAGAATGTACGGGGCGCCATGAAGCAGTTGCTCGAAGACGGCTACCTGCTGGCGCGGATCGGGCAGAAGGACCGCCGCCACAAGCGCCTCTACGCGTCAGCGAAGGGCCGGAGCCTCGTGGAATCCCTCTCCCACCGCCAACTCGAGCGGATCGAACGGGCCTACCGGGCCGCGGGACCGGAAGCTGTCAGGGGGTTCTTCCTGGTCCACCAGTATCTGGTTGATCCGTCGGATCTCGACTGGATCGATCAGCTCTGGGGTGGGAAGACGGAGTAGACGGCCGGCGCGGCTGCACCGGGCGCTTGCGGTGACCACGCGCTGCGCTTACCCGGCGCGCGGGCGCTGAACTCAGTCCAGCTCGACCCCGAGCTGGCGCAGGCGGGCGTCGACCCAGGCGCGGTCGAAGGTTCCCCTGGCGATTTGATCCAACTGCCCCAGTTCGACCTGATGCTTCTTCGAGGTCGCATCGTAGATGGTCTGCACCGCATCGTAAGGAACGCAGAGGACGCCGTCCTCGTCGCCGACGATCAGGTCGCCCGGTTCGATGACCATGCCGTCGATCGCGACCGGCACGTTGATCTCCCCAGGGCCGTCCTTGTAGGGCCCCCGGTGCGTCACGCCCGCAGCGTAGACGGGAAAACTGGCTCGGCGCAACGCGCCGGCGTCGCGAATGGCGCCGTTGATCACGACGCCGCCGAGTCCACGGCTGGCCGCATAGCCCGACATGATCTCGCCCATGATGGCGTTAGTGAGGTCTCCGCCGGCGTCCACCACGATCACGTCGCCCGGATCGGCGATGTCCAGCGCCTTGTGCAGCATCAGGTTGTCGCCAGGGCGCGACTTCACGGTGAATGCTGGGCCCGACATCGGCGAGCCATCGTGCATCGGCCGCAGCCTGGCGCCGCCGGCCGACAGGCGGAACATCGAATCGCTGACATTGGCAACCGGCAACTCTCGAAAAGCCGCTGCCATGTCAGCGTCGACCTTTCGGGCTCGCTTGAGAATACGAAAGCCGATCATCTGCTCCTCCGTTGCCATCCAGCGCCAGCCTGAACGATACACGGCCTGCTTCGCACCGAGACTAAAGACGGGCAAATCCAGCGCAGACCGCCCGATACTGTATCGTCTGGAACCCGAATTGGCGTCGGGCCTGGTGGAACGACCGCGCAACCAGGTCGGCTTCTACGGCGCCGGTGACCTGGTGGGCATTGCCGACTTCCCGAACGTCAGGCGCACGCTCGACGCCTTCGTGGCCCGCCCGGCAGTGGCGAAAGGACTTGCGATTCCGGTTGCTGATGCCCGGGAGATCCGGTGATGCTTCACGTCACTACCGGGAGCGAGGGGCGTTAGCCCACCACATGCCTATCAGCGGCACGACGATCCACTGCAGGAGCGGGGATAGCCCTACATCGAATCCGCGCAAGGAAATAACAGGCATGAGATCGGAATAGGCCCACGCCGCACGGATGATGATATTGAGCCACTCACTGAAGGTGGTGTAGGCGACACCGAAGAAGATCGTAAGGGATGCGACAGCGGTATGCCGATGTCTCGGCCAGGCGTCGTCCCCGGCGATCAAGAGGGCGATCGTCATCGAGGAGAGCGCGATGAGAACATCGCCACCTGTACAGTGCACGGCGGCAAAAACGACCTCGCTCCATGTGCCTGTCCAACCAATTGTATAGAGCGGCATGTGGGCGAACTCCCAAATGAGGTTCCCCGCCAGAATGACGGCAAGATAGCGCCGCAAGGCGCTGAGCCAGGAACCAGCATCAGGGATGTCCGCTTTCATTGCATCATGACCTCAGAGAGCAAGCGAGCGGCAGTGCCATCCGAAACCTCGTATAGAAGAGCGCGGTCGTATGGGAAGCCGGAGCCGAGGTGGCGGGACGACTGGGTCACTTTACGGCTGTGATGACGTAGTCCTTGTCCTCTTGGACGAACTCGACCTCAAACTTTTTGCCGTCACCGAGCTTGTCCAGAAGCAACCTGTCCTTGACCTTGAAGCCCATCGTCATGGCCGGCCAGTTCAGGCTCTTCACTGGCCCGTGCGCCAAAGTCACGATGCCAGTCTTCGCATCGACGGTGTTGACCGTGCCCGCCGCCTTGTGGGCCATCTGCGCGCCGGCCGTCGGCTTCTGCATCATATCC
>JACCRJ010000103.1 GCA_013813615.1 Lautropia sp.
GGAACGGACTGCCGAAACCCAGCAGCCGCCGCGGATCCGGCTCCGCCGGTCCGCCAGCGGCGCCCCCTGGGGGGGAGGCGCCGAAGGCGCATCGGGGGGTTTATTTAAACCCGACCTTGTCTAGAAGCATCTGCGCGTCGACAGAGCGCGCCGCCATCCGGTCCGTCGGGATCTTGTCCGCCTTGAAGGTGCCGAGAGCCTCGAGTGCCTGGTTGCCGGTCTCCGCGGTGTTCACCGTCGGCCATTCGTTGTTGCCGTTGGCGAAGTAGGCCTGGGCGCGGTCGCTCGCCAGGTACTCCAGGAACTGCGTCGCGGTCGCCCGGTTCGGCGCGTATCGCGCGACCGCGCCGCCGGCCAGGTTCATGTGAGCGCCGGTGGTCGACTGGTTGGGCCAGACCATTGCGACCTTGCTCACCACTTCCTGGTCCGCCGGCTTGTCCGACCTCATCACGCGCACCCAATAATAGGTATTGGACAACGCAATGCCGCATTCGCCGCTGGCGACTGCCTTGATCTGGTCCGTATCGCCGCCCTTGGGGCTGCGTGCTTCGTTGGCGACGATGCCCTTGAGCCATGCTTCCGTCTGTTCGAGGCCGACGTGTTCAATCATGGCCCCGAACAGCGACAGGTTGTAGGGATGGCTGCCCGACCTGGTGCAGACCTTGCCCTTGTTCTTCGGATCAGCCAGCGATTCGTAGGTCTGCACGTCCTTCGGGTCGACGCTCGCCTTGTTGTAGACGATCACCCGGGCCCGGCTCGAGAAGCCGAACCAGGTGTTGTCGCGGGCGCGGAACTCCGCCGGAATGCGTTCCGTCAGCACTTTGGACTCGACCGGCTGGAACAGTCCATCCTTCTGGGCGCGGAACAGGCGCGTCGCATCCACCAGCAGGACAACGTCGGCAGGGCTCTTGTCGCCTTCGGATTTCATCCGCTCGAGCAGCGGCTCGTCTCCGAGTTCGATGCGGTTGATCCTGACGCCGGTCTGGCGGGTGAACTCGCCGTAGAGTTGCTCGTCGGTCTGGTAATGGCGGGCGGAGTAGACGTTGAGCACCTTCTCCTGCGCCAGCGCCAGGGACGGCCCGAGCAGCGCGCCGAAGAGGGCGGGGATCAGGGCGGCAGCCGGCGTGGAAAAGAGTGCGTTCAGCGCCGGGAATCGCAGCAGCGAAGTCATCGGAAAGGATCTCCTGTATCGGACGCCGGCAGGTTCGGCTGCCGGCTGGGCATTCATCTCAATGAGAATGCTTATCGTATCAGGAATCGTTCCGATCTACATTTGCCTCCGGGCTTGAAAGGGCGGCTCAGGCTTTTTCGACCCCGGGTTCTTGCGGGTGCGTGCCCCGCTTCACCTCGGCCATGTCGAGGGCCCTCACCTGAGCCAGCAGGTCAACGAGCGCGCCCTTGGGTACAGCCCCGGCCTGCGACGTCCGGATTCTCGTTGGCGACCTGCTCGAAAATCGGCGCGAAGCTCTTGCACGGGCCGCACCAGGGGGCCCAGAAATCTACCAGGACGATATCGTTGCCGGTGACGACACGGTCGAATTCATCGGTTTTGACGGCTTGTACGGGCATGGCGCCTCCGGGTCATAAAAGTGGGAATCCGGCATTCGATCAGACCATCTGAGTCGCTGCGTCGTGCTTTTCAACCCCGCCGATGAACCGGCGGTAAACGGCTGCCGGGTAGCCGTTGGCATGCAGAAAGAGCAGTCGTTTCACGTACCTGTCCGCCGCGTTCCGGGTGCTGTTGTATCCTCGTCGTCCCGCACCGTCGTTCTACACGGGTCCCGGACAATTCTGCCAGTGATTCACGTCCCCTTTGCGCCGACGCCGGCCTCGAGCCCGAATTGCCCCAACCACCCGGCCCGCCCGATGCGTCGGCTGACGGGGCCGGACCGACGACGCTTCCTTCACTGCCTGCTCCTCGGGCCTGCCGCGCGGCTGCTGGGCGCCCACGCGGCGCTTGCGCTGCTGCCGCGGCCGGTGCTCGCGCATCACGGCTTTGCCGGAAAGTACGACTTCTCCCGCCCGTTGTACCTGGCTGGGCGCCTTGTGCAAGCCTATGTCGGCCATCCCCATGCCCGGCTCACGCTGGACGTTCCCGATAATCTATTGCTCGCGCGCGACCGGGAGTGGATGCGGGCGCTTGAAGACGCCGAGGCACGCCAGACCACGACGCTGTTGCGTACCAGCGAACGGCGCGGCCGCGTCGACATCTCGCTCGATCGTCGCCTGACGCGTTCGCTGATGGACGAGCGGGGACTGCTCGAGGAAGGCGATCCTGTCGAAGCGGTGGTGTACCGGCGGATCACTCGCGACGAGTACCGCAATGAGCTGCACGCGGTGCTGATCGCCCTGCCGGACGGCCGCCTGCTGGTGAGCTCCAGCCCGGCCGTCACTTCCCGCTGAGTGCGGTGCCGGCCACCGGCAGCGTTTCGATCACCGCCCGCAGGAACTCGCAGCGGTCGAAGGCGTCGTGGTCCAGCGTCATGCCCAGCCTGACGACCACCGCGTTGCGCGACGGAATGACCGCCGCCAGTTGTCCCCAGTGCCCGGTCGACAGGAAGGTGTCCGCCGGGAGTCGGTGCTCCGGTGCGCAGCTCGAGCCGCCGGCGGCGCCCGGCAACCAGACATGCGCCCCGTAGCCCATCGCGGCCGGATCGTCGGTGGTCGGCGGCGTGCCGGCGAAGCGCTGCCATCCCTGCGCGAAGACGCGACGGCCTCCGGCCAGCCCGTCCTCCAGCAGGACCTGACCGATGCGCGCCCAGTCCCTGGGCGTCGCCCAGAGATAGGAGGACGCGACGAACGTGCCGCTGGCGTCGCTTTCGAGGACGGCGGAGCGTACGCCGATCGGCTCGAACAGCGCCTGCGACGGGTAGCGCCAGTACGCCGCATCGCTGTCGAACTGCGCGCGCAGCAACCGCGACAGGATGTTGGTCGTGGCGCTGAGGTAACGGAAGCGCTGGCCGGCCGGCGCATCGGCGGGCGCGCTGCCGGCGAACGCCGGCACGTCGTCGACGCCCCACAGCATGCGCGGCACCGTGCCCCACGGCTCGTAGCTCTCCTGGTGATCGAGGCCGTCGCGCATGAACAGCAGGTCGGCGAGGCGGATCGATGATCGCTGGTCCCGCTCCCAATCGCGCAGCCAGGGTGGACGGCGCTGCGGCGTCACCCAGTCGACTGCGCGCAGCGACGCATCCTGCTGCTGCGCCTGCAGCTTCATGTAGACCAGCAGGCCCAGCACGGTCTTGCTCATCGACCAGCTGAGCTGCGGCGTGCCGGCATCGAATCCGGCCGCGTAGCGTTCCGCCACCAGCCGTCCCCGATGCAGAATGACGACCGCCCGCGTGTTGCGGCCGGCCGCCCGGCGGCCGTCGCGAAAAGCCTCGTCGATGGCGGCAGCGATGGCTGCACGGTCGATTCCCTGCCAGTCGGTCGCGGGAAGGCCGTCGTCCTGCGGCGGGCCGTCGTTCGAGGCGGCCCCCGCCTGCCTTGCCGCCGGATCGTCCGCCGTGTCGTTCAGCAGCGCGGGCGTCGGATCCAGCACGCAGCCCAGGCCGGGCAGCCGCATCGCCGTGCGCTCGGCGGACCATAGCATCCTGCCCCGGACCAATTGCCGGCCCTCGTCGACGCTCACGTGCACCAGCCGCAGCAGCGGGCTTGCCGGCAGCACGTCAGCCGCCAGGACGTCCGCCTGCGCCCGGCGCGCGATGAACACGCCCGAGCAGACGTTCTTCGCCACCAGCCCCGCCGCGGTTGCGGGTATGCCGAGCCAGGCGAAGGCGCCCAGCAGCAAGGCGGTCAGCGCGAACACGAGTCGGACGATCCAGCGCATGCCGCTGCCTCCCGATACAACAGGTTGAACCGGCGCCATGATAGGCTCCCCCCGAAGCGCCTTCGGGGAACGATCGCATCGGAACTAGAATCCCGGTTCCGGTTCCGTCAGCGCCCAGGACGCCGCATGCAGCCCAGTGATCCCCGCACCAAGGTCTTCTCCGAGCCGGCCGAGGCGCTTGCCTACATACGAGAGCTGTACAACGAATCCGTCGGCAGCCTGCGTGCAGCGCTTGGCGATTTCGCTGCCGGCAGGCCGGTCGTCGGCCGTGCCCGCGCCTTCTATCCCTACCTCCGCATCGGCACGGAAACGATGTCGCGACCGGATTCGCGCCGCTCCTTCGGCTTCGTCGCCGGCCCCGGCGTCTACGAGACGACGCTGACGCGGCCGGATCTTTTCGGCAGGTACTTCGCGGAGCAGTTGCGGCTCCTGGTGAAGAACCACGGTGTGACGGTAGAGGTGGGACTCAGCCGGCAGGCGATACCGATCCACTTCGCGCTGCCGGAGGAGGTGGTGCTCGACGCATCCTTCGACGAAGGACTCGCACGGAACCTCAGCGACCACTTCGACCTGCCGGACCTGGGCGCGATCGACGACACCATTGCCAACGGCTCCTTCGACAGCCGGCCGGGGGAGCCGCGTCCGCTGGCCCTGTTCACCGCCCCGCGGGTGGACTATTCGCTGCACCGGCTCAGGCACTACACCGGAACCTCGCCCGGCCATTTCCAGAATTTCGTGCTGTTCACCAACTACCAGTTCTACATAGACGAATTCATTCGGATCGGCCGCGAAAGGGTTCTTGCCGAGGGGCCGGTGGGGGAGGACGACTACGTCGCCTTCGTTGAACCAGGCAACGCCGTCACCTGGAACCCCAACCATCGGGAGAAGTACCCGTCGGGCGCGCCGGCCAACCCGGGCATGCCGCCGGGCCGCCTGCCGCAGATGCCCGCCTACCACCTGCAGCGGGCTGACCGCAGCGGCATCACCATGGTCAACATCGGCATCGGGCCTTCCAACGCCCGGACCATCACCGATCATATCGCCGTGCTGCGGCCGCACGCCTGGCTGATGCTGGGACACTGCGCCGGACTGCGCAACACGCAGCGCCTGGGGGACTACGTGCTGGCGCATGGCTACGTCCGAGAGGACCACGTGCTGGACGACGAGCTGCCGCTGTGGGTGCCGATACCGGCGCTGGCAGAAGTGCAGCTGGCGCTGGAGGGGGCGGTGGCGGACGTCACGCAGATGGAGGGGTACGAGCTCAAGCGTGTGATGCGCACCGGCACGGTGGCATCGGTCGACAACCGCAACTGGGAGCTGCAGCCGCATGCGTCGCTCATACAGCGGTTCAACCTGAGCCGCGCGGTGGCGCTGGACATGGAGAGCGCGACGATCGCCGCCAACGGCTTTCGCTTCCGGGTTCCTTACGGCACGCTGCTGTGTGTCTCGGACAAGCCGCTTCACGGCGAACTGAAGCTGGCGGGCATGGCATCGCGCTTCTATCGCGAGCGGGTCAACCAGCACCTGGAGATCGGCATCCGCGCACTGGATGCGTTGCGCCGGCAGGGCGTCGAACGGCTGCATTCGCGAAAGCTCAGGAGCTTCGCCGAAGTTGCGTTCCAGTGATGCATGCCATTTGAAGGAAGGACCGATCATGAAAGAAAAAGTGGCCATTGTCACGGCGGGCGGCAGCGGCATGGGAGCGGCGGCGGCGAAACGGCTTTCGGCCGACGGCTTCAAGGTCGCGATCCTTTCCTCCTCCGGGAAGGGCCAGGCGCTGGCCGAGGAACTCGGCGGTCTCGGCGTGACTGGTTCGAACGAGTCCGCCGACGACCTGAAGCGCCTCGTCGGCGGGACGGTGGAGCGTTGGGGGCGGGTGGACGTCCTCGTCAACAGCGCTGGCCACGGGCCACGTGCGCCGATCCTGGAGATTACCGACGAGCAGTGGCACACGGGCCTCGACGTTTACCTGATGAACGTCATCCGCCCGACGCGGCTCGTCGCGCCAATCATGCAGGCACAGAAGGGTGGGATGGTCATCAACATCTCGACGGCCTGGGTCTTCGAGCCGATTTCGA
>JACCRJ010000136.1 GCA_013813615.1 Lautropia sp.
GCGCGGGGCGCGGCTCGATGCACCGACGGCTTCCAGGGGCTGTTCAGGACGCCGGGGGAATGGACGCCGGAATGGACGCCGGGGCGGACGCCGCGATCGGCGCCAGCCCGCTACTCACGCCGGCGCACTGGGCGCGGTGCAGCAGGCAGTGGTCCATCACCACCAGCAGCAGCATCGCTTCCGCGATCGGCGTGGCCCGGATGCCGACGCAAGGGTCGTGGCGTCCCAGCGTCCGGACCTCCGTGGGCTGACCCGCCACATCGATCGAGCGGCGCGGCTGCCGGATACTGGAGGTGGGCTTGATGGCGATCGACACGGTCAGGTCCTGCCCGGTGGAAATGCCGCCGAGCACGCCACCGGCGTTGTTGCCGACGAAGCCTTGCGGCGTCAATTCGTCGCCGTGGCCGCTGCCCTTTTGCGTCACGCTGTTGAAGCCGGCGCCGATCTCCACGCCCTTGACTGCGTTGATGCCCATCATCGCATGGGCGATATCCGCATCCAGCTTGTCGAAGAGCGGTGCACCGAGGCCCACCGGTATGCCGCTGCCGACCACCTCGACACGAGCCCCGCAGGAGTCGCCGTCCTTGCGCAGCTGGTCCATGCAGGCTTCGAGACGGGCGACGGCGGACAGGTCGGCGACCCCGAAGGGGTTCTGCGCGACGTCCGACCACCGCACGAACGGCACGGCGATGTCGCCGAGCTGCGAAAGGTAGCCCCTGACCGCCACGCCGTGAGCCTCGGCCAGCCATTTGCGCGCGATTGCACCGGCCGCCACCACCGGCGCGGTCAGCCGTGCCGAGGAGCGGCCGCCGCCGCGGTGGTCCCGCAAGCCGTACTTCTGGAAGTAGGTGTAGTCGGCATGCCCCGGGCGGAAGGACTGCGCAATGTCGCCATAGTCCTTGCTGCGGGCGTCTTCGTTGCGGATGAGCAGCGCGATCGGCGTGCCTGTGGTCCGGCCCTGGTAGATGCCGGAGAGCACCTCCACCCGGTCCGCCTCTTGGCGCTGCGTCACATGGCGGGACGTCCCCGGCCGGCGCCGGTCCAGGTCCGGCTGAATGTCCTCCTCCGATAGCGCCAGCCCTGGCGGGCAGCCGTCGACGACGCAGCCGATGGCCGGCCCATGCGACTCGCCGAAGGTGGTGACACAGAAAAGTTTGCCAAGGGTATTGCCAGCCATGCTTTGAGGTCCGGTATCAGGTGTCGGTGTTCAGCGATTCTGCGCCAGCCGATTCTGCGCCAGCCGGGTAAGGACTGTCTCCCTTGGCATCTGGCACAGCATCGCGTCGAGCGAAGGCGTCTGCTCCAGGCCGAACACCAGCAGCCGCACCGGCACCGCCAGGTGGGGCATCTTGAGCTTTGTTTCGGCGAGCACGCCTTTGATGCAGCCGGCGATGGCCTCGCGGGACCACTCGCAGCCAGCCAGCCGATCCGCGAGCAGCGTCACGCCGGCGCGCGCCGGCTCCGTCAGGTGCCTGGCCAGCGCGTCCGGCGCGTGGGATGGCGGCAGGAAAAAGATAGCCGCCAGGTCAGACAGCTCTTCCAGCGTGGCGGCCCGGTCTTTCCACAGTCCGCAAATCGCCGCGAGCCGGTCGCCGCACGCCGGCGCGGGGGAGAAACCGGCGTCCGCAGCCGCAACGGCCAGGCGTTTCTGCAGCCGGGGACGGATTGCTTCCGATAAGGCCTGGTCGTCCGTCGCTTTCAGATACTGGTGGTTGACCCAACGAAACTTGTCGAAATCCAGCTGCGAGGGTGAATGCGACAGGTGCTGGCCGTCGAACCACGCCACCAGCTGATCGCGGCTGAAGATCTCGTCGTCGCCGTGGCTCCAGCCAAGTCGGGCAAGGTAGTTTATGACCGCGTCCGGAAGGTAGCCGAGCTCCTCGTACTGAAGGACGGAGACGGCGCCGTGGCGCTTGGAGAGCTTCTGGCCATCCGGCCCATGGATCATCGGCAGGTGCCCGTAGATCGGGAGCTCGGCGCCAAGCGCCTGCAGGATGTTGATCTGGCGCGGGGTGTTGTTGACGTGGTCGTCGCCGCGGACGACGTGGGTGATCGCCATCTCCCAGTCGTCGACCACCACGCAGAAGTTGTAGGTGGGCGTGCCGTCGGAGCGGGCGATGATCAGATCGTCGAGCTCGGCGTTGGCGATCGCAATCGGCCCCTTCACCAAATCGTTCCACTGCACGATGCCGTGGTCCGGGTTGCGAAAGCGAACCACCGGCTTGACGTCCGCCGGCGCAGCCCTGCCCTTGACGTTCTCCGGGCGCCAGCGGCCGTCATAGCGCGGCTTCTCGCCGCGAGCGCGCTGGGCCTCCCGCATCTCGTCAAGCTCGGCCGGCGTGCTGTAGCAATGGTACGCGCGCCCGTCCGCCAGCATCAGCGACAGCACCTCCTGGTAGCGATCCATCCGCTGCATCTGGAAGTACGGCCCCTCGTCCGGCGTCAGGCCCAGCCAGCTCATGCCGTCGATGATGGCGGCAACCGCTTCCGGCGTCGAACGCCCGATGTCGGTGTCCTCGATGCGCAGGATGAAGACGCCGTCGAAGTGGCGCGCATACGCCCAGGCGTAAAGCGCGGTTCTCACGCCGCCGATGTGCAGGAAGCCGGTGGGGCTCGGAGCAAATCGGGTCCGGACGACCGGCGGGCGGACATTGCTCAACGGCTGCGCTCCAGGATGCTGACGTAATTGGCGACCGCGGCGCCGCCCATGTTGAAGACCCCGGCCAGGCCCGCATCCGGGACCTGCATGTCGCCGGCTTCGCCCATCAGCTGCATGCAGGCCAGCACGTGCATCGAGACGCCGGTTGCGCCGATCGGATGCCCCTTCGCCTTCAGCCCGCCCGAGACATTGATCGGCAGCCGACCGCCTTTCTGCGCCAGGCCCTCGCGCACGATGCGGTGACCCTGGCCCGGCGCCGCCAGGCCCATCGCTTCGTACTCGATCAGCTCGGCGATGGTGAAGCAGTCGTGCGTTTCCACCAGGTCGAGGTCGTCGAGCGAGGTGCCGCCCTCGCGGTGGGCACCCTGCCAGGCAAGCGAGGCGCCTTCGAAGCGCAGCGGGTCGCGCCGGCTCAGCGGCATGATGTCGTTGACGTGGCTGCGGGCGCGAAAGCGGATCGAGCGCGCCAGGCTGCGGGCCGCCTCCTCGTCCGCGATCACCAGCGCGGCGGCGCCGTCGGAGACCAGCGAACAGTCGGTACGGCGCAGCGGCTCCGCGACGTAGGGATTTCGTTCGGAGACGGTATTGCAGAAGTCGAATCCCAGGTCCTTGCGCACCTGCGCATACGGGTTGTCGACGCCGTTGCGGTGGTTCTTGGCGGCGATGAGGGCGAGGTCCTCGCTATGGTCGCCGTAGCGCTCGAAGTACTCCCGCGTGATTCCGGCGAAGACGCCGGCGAAGCCGCCGGGAGTGCCTGCCTCCTCCTTGCGATAGCTCGCGCCGAGGAGAATGTCGCCGATCTCGGCATTCGAGCGGGAGGTCATCTTCTCGGCGCCGATGACGAGCGCGATCCTTCCCCGGCCCGATTCGACGAAGTCGACGGCGGCATAGATGGCCGCCGAGCCGGTGGCGCAGGCGTTCTCCAGCCGGGTGGACGGCGTGTGCGCCAGCCGCTCGTCGGCGAGCGCCACCAATGCGGCATGGAAGTCCTGCTTCAGAAAACCGTTGTTCGACACGCCGACGTAGATGCCATCGACCGACTCGCTCCCGATACCCGCATGGCGCAGCGCGTCCAGGGAAACGCGCGCCATCAGCGCCTCGGTATCCGGATCGATCAGCTTGCCGAACGGGATATGTGACCAGCCGACGATCCGGGCCTTGTGCGACATGAACCTTCTCCTGGCGGATGGGTGGCTTGCCGATCCCGGCCGTGGCCATGTGGGAGATGTTAATTCACCCGGTAGTTCTCCGCCCCCGAACCGGTCACGTGGCCCTGCTGATCCCGCGGCCTGCGGCAAACGGCGGGAGATTCTTGGGCGTTGGAAAATCGATTAAACTGCCGGCTTCAGCGCCACCAGAAGTACCGGGCGGTTAGCTCAGTGGTAGAGCACTGCCTTCACACGGCAGGGGTCACTGGTTCGAACCCAGTACCGCCCACCAGCCAGATCCAGTATCCATGCAGTTCTTCAGGCGGTTTGTTGAGGCCGACGATATGAAAACCCGCCTCATCTGAAATTCATCTGAAACACCTCGCCACCGACCACAAGAACAAAAGTCAAGCGTGGACCCGAAGTCGCTCAAGACGTAGAGCATTGCCAAGCTGCTTGAGGAGCGGGCGGGATATCGGGACGGTGCTCATCC
>JACCRJ010000159.1 GCA_013813615.1 Lautropia sp.
AACGGGAATGTCCTCACAGAGATACCAGCACTCTGGTGCTACGCACGAGACCGTTCCCCCTTTTCAACCTTCCAGATTCGCAACGGCAACCTGCCCGGGACCTTGCCCTCAGCGGTCGCCTGCCCGGCCGACATGGATGAATTGGCAGCCGTGGTTCGCTTCTCGCGCAAGCACGCTATTCCGCTGATACCCTTCGGAGCGGGCTCGGGTGTCCTGGGCGGCGCGGTGCCGCTGGCCGGGGAATTGGTCGTCGACCTGAAACGGCTGAACCGCATCCTGTCCCTGGACGAGATCGATGGCACCGTAACCGTGCAGGCGGGCATGAATGGCGGACAGTTCGAGGCGGCGCTGAATGAGCGCGGATTCACCACCGGGCACCTGCCTCAGTCGCTCTACATGTCGACGGTCGGCGGCTGGGCTGCATGCCGAGGCGCGGGGCAGAATTCCACCCGGTTCGGCAAGATCGAGGACATGGTGCTCGGCCTGGCTGCCATTCTTCCGGATGGCCGGACGTTGCAGGTGCGCCCTGTCGCACGACGCGCTGTCGGCCCGAGCATTAAGGACCTGCTGGTCGGCTCCGAAGGGGCATTCGGCGTCATTGCCGAACTGACGCTGCGGCTGTGGCGCCTGCCAGAAGCGCGCCATGGCGTGGTCCTCGCTTTTCCGACGTTGCAAGCCGGGATCGATACGCTGCGATCGATCATGCAGATGGAGTTGCGGCCGGCGGTCGTTCGCTTTTTCGACGCGGAGGAGTCCACCCAGCGCACCCTGGGCGACGCGACCTTTCGCACCCATCCGCATCTGGCCGTGCTCGAATTCTGTGGCGTCGCGCGTCTTGCGGCACTGGAGCGGGACCTGGCCCTCGAGCTTGCGGCCGAACACGGCGCGCTCAGGGCGGACGATCGACCCTACCGTCATTGGCTCACGCATCGCTACGAGTCCTACTCGCCCCAATGGCAGTCGAAGGACTACTTCATGGACACCATCGAGGTCACCGGCCGCTGGAGCCAGTTGCCGGCGATGTATGAGCGGATCCGCCGCGAGATCCTGGCGCTGGCTGACGGCATGCATTTCGGCACCCACTGGTCGCACGTCTACGCGGAAGGCGCCTGCCAGTACATGACCTTTCGGATTCCGCCGATGGACGAGCACTCGGCGCTTCGTCTTCACCGCCAGGCATGGGACATCGCCCAACGCGCCTGCCTGGATCTGGGCGGCTCGATCAGCCACCACCACGGCGCAGGCCTGTTCCGCAATCCCTGGCTGCGTGCCGAGCTCGGCATCGGCCTGGAGTTGCTGCAAGGACTGAAGGACCATCTCGATCCAGGCAACTTGTTCGTACCGGGCAAGCTGGGCCTGCGTGCCCGCCCTGGCGCAATCGACATCGAGGAGCCGACAGCAAATGAACGAACGTGAACTGTTCCGGTTCTGTGCGTGCTGCCCCAACCCCTGTCGACGCGCCATCCCTGCCGACCTTGCGGCGCAGCGGGAGAGCGAAACTCCGTCTGCGCTGTCCATGATCGCCTTGGCAGTCATCGACGGGGAACTCGCATTCGATGCTCCAGTGCGTCTGGCGCTGGCGCGCACCGAAGCCGCACACGCATGCCGGGCCGCGTGCCCATACGATCTCGATATCGCGAGCGCAATCGACACCTTTCTATTGCGCAAGGGACTGACCGATGAACCAGCACGCTGACGCACCGACGCACCCTTCGCAATGTGTGCTGGGGATCGACCTGGGCGCGGGCAGTCTCAAGGTCACGGTGGTCGACACGAACGGAAGGGAGCGAGGCGGCGCGTCACGCGATTTCGCCACCCGGATACCGCATCCCGGCTGGAGTGAGCAGAATCCCGAGGATTGGTGGCAGGCGCTTTGCGAATCGGTTCCGCGCGCCCTGGCCGATGCCGGCCTGGCCCCCGAGGCAGTCAAGGCGGTTGCCTTCAGTGCGGGCGCCCATTCACCGGTCCTCACGGATGCGGACAATCGGTTGCTCAGGCCCGCGATTCTGTGGAACGACCAGCGCAGCGGCACCGAAGCCCGGGATCTTCAGGAACGCCACGGCGAGCGCATCCTGCAGATCGCACTGAACCGTCCGACTGCCACTTGGACGATGCCGCAACTGATGTGGCTCGTCCGGCACGAACCCGCGACGGCGGGCGCGGCACGGCGGGTGTATGTGGCAAAGGACTGGCTCCGGATGCGGTTGGCGGGTGGTTGGCACACCGATGTCACGGATGCGGTGGGCACCTTGCTCTGGGATCATGGGGCGCAGTCCTGGTCAGCCGAACTCTGCGACATGATCGGCTGGAACATCGAGACGCTGCCGCCGGTGGTCGATCCGACCGCAATCGTTGGGGCAGTGACCGTGGCAGCGGGCCGCGAATGCGGTCTTCTCGCTGGCACGCCGGTGGTCTGCGGCACGTCTGACACGTCGGCAG
>JACCRJ010000160.1 GCA_013813615.1 Lautropia sp.
GGGTATCACTCGGCTTGTGCGGCCGTGACGGCAGGTTCCACTCGACGATCTGCAGCGGCGTCACCGCGATCCGGCGGAAATCCAGAAGATGATCATCATCACCAAGGAACCCGCACAGGCGCGATTCGAGGTCTTCGGTCATGTGCACGCCGCTTGCGTCGAAGTCTCCGAGGTAAACGATACGAAAGCTGCGCCCGTCCGCGAGGGCATTGCCGGCGGCCTCGAAGGTGAAGGATTCGCTAGCGTACCCTCGGGTGACGAACAGGGGGACCCGCCACTTGTTCGTGATTCGTGAGACCACGCCTGCAAGCGCATCCTTCTCCAGCCAGACTTCCACGCGTTCATCCGAATCCTTCCAGTAGTCGATCCGCAACGATCGAAGTGACTCCGAGA
The DNA here is from genome assembly GCA_013813615.1 of Lautropia sp. GTDB lineage: Bacteria > Pseudomonadota > Gammaproteobacteria > Burkholderiales > Burkholderiaceae_E > Lautropia. Next base: position 394 of record JACCRJ010000160.1, read on the forward strand.
CCCAATCCCCAAGGTCCTTGAACGTCTCGACCTCTCGCACCCACCGCGTGTTGTCGGCGATGCTGGCGTAGTCGATTAGGTGTTCCCGGCGCATCTGGAGGACTTGCCGCTGAACCTGCCGGTAGCCACCCTCGGTTTTTTCGCAACCGCCGGCAACACTAACGGCGTAGAAGATTGACGTACAGTCCAGCAGTCGCCATCTCCGCCATCGAGACATGCCGAATGCATTGCCGAAGAAGAACCGTCTCCTTTGCAAGTCCCCGGCCCACTGGCTTTTTGGTGCTTAAAAAACCCGCACTTAGGCGGGTTCTCGGAGTCCGGCGGACAGTGCCGGACGGTTTGATGGTGGAGCCGGCGGGAATCGAACCCGCGTCCGGAAGTCTTCTACGGTCAGTTCTACGTGTGTAGTGACGCCTTTGTATTCTCGTTGCCGTTACGCCGACGCACAGGCTCAACCGACAACCAGCTACCTATTTTTTAGCTCCTCGCCAAGTAGCCCGGCAAGGCACGATTCGGTAAAAATGACGCTGCTGTCTCTTGCGAGACCCGGGCTACCGACAACCCGGTGCAGCGGCTTACTAGCCTTAAGCGGCTAGAGCGAAACGCTCGTCGTTTGCGTTTATAGTTTCCCGATGGATTTACGAGGGTACGGGTCCTCGACCCGCCCTGAGCCGCTTCAATACCCCCGTCGAAACCAGGTCGGCCCCAGAACTTGCAAGTATAGGCCGCAGGCCGGCATTTCAATAGCATGACCGGATGGACGGGGTGCTGCCCCGCGTAGCTAAGCTAGAGACCCAGTAGCGGCGCCAGTTCCGTCGGGTGCCGGATCAGCGCATCTGCGCCCCACTTCTCCGGCGAGTCGGCGTCGCCGCAGTAGCCGTAGGCTGCTGCCACCGTCTTCATGCCAGCCGCCCGGCCGGCGACCACGTCGCGCAGATCGTCGCCGACGTAGACGCAGCGCCCGCCCTCGAACCCGGTGGTCTCCAGCGCCAGGAGCATCAGGTCCGGATGCGGCTTCGGCCGGGCGGCGCTGTCGCCGCCATAGGCGACGACAAGACGCTCGGCCAGCCCCAGCCGCTGCACGATGATCCTGACATAGCGCTCGATCTTGTTGGAGATCACCCCCCAGCGGACGCCTTCCGCCTCCAGCCGCCGCAGCAGTTCGTCCATACCGTCGAAGAGCCGGGTGTGGACCACGATGTCCTGCTCGTAGCGCTCCAGGAACTCCAGGCGCAGTGCCTCGTAGGCCGGGTCTTCCTTGCCGACGCCCAGGCCCTTGCCGATCAGTCCGCGGGCGCCGGCGGAGGCGAACGGCCGCAGTTCCTCGACCGGCATCGGTGCCTGGCCGCGCTCCCGGCGCATGGCATTGACGGGGGCGGCAAGGTCGTCGGCGGTGTCGGCCAGCGTGCCGTCGAGATCGAAGAAAACGGCGAGCGGCCGCTGAGGCAGGAGCATGGGTGTCTTTGTCGCGATGGCGTGCAGTGAGCGGGTGGCAGGGAGTCGGGCGCTCAAGCCAGCGGCTTGCGCAGCGCGAGCATGTAGTTGACGCTGACGTCCCGTGGCTCCAGCCGATACACCTGGGTGACCGGGTTATAGGTGAGGCCGGTCATCTCGAGCAGATCGAGGCCGCCGCGACGCGTGGCGGCGAGCAACTCCGACGGCCTGATGAACTTGTCGTACTCGTGGGTGCCGCGCGGCAGCAGCCGCAGCAGGTACTCCGCGCCGACGATGGCGTACAGGAATGACTTGGGGCTTCGGTTGATGGTCGAGAAGAACAGAAACCCCCCGGGCTTCGCCAGACGGGCGCACGCGGCGACGATGGCGGCCGGATCCGGCACGTGCTCCAGCATCTCCATGCAGGCGACGACGTCCCGAGAGCCCGGCTCGCGTGCCGCGAGGTCTTCCACCGCGATCTTCTCGTACAGCACCGGTACGCCGCTGTCCAACGCGTGCAGTTCTGCGACCTTCAACGGTTTGTCCGCGAGGTCGATCCCGGTGACACGCGCACCGTGGATTGCCATGGACTCCGCCAGGATTCCGCCACCGCAACCGACATCGAGCGCATTCAGGCCGCGGATGGCGCCGCCGCAGATCTTCTCGATCCACGCGAGCCGCAAAGGATTGATCTGGTGCAGCGGCTTGAACTCGCTGGTCGGGTCCCACCAGCGCGAAGCCAGCGCCTGGAACTTCGCCAGTTCGCCGGGGTCCGCGTTGGCGCCGGCTGCGAAGCCGCGTGACTGTGCCGGGCGTCCCGAGCCTGAGGGTGGAAGTGTCGTCGAAGGAATGCGTGTCTGCATTTCTGCAGTTTACGACAGCGGCTGGGTCGCCGAACGTGCGACAAAAAGCCCCGCCGAAGCGGGGCTTGATGTCACGTCACCTGGAGGTCGATTACCTGACCGGACGGGTTCCGACGACCTCGATTTCCACGCGACGGTTCTTCGCGCGGCCATCACGGGTCTTGTTGTCGGCGACAGGCTGCTTCTCGCCCTTGCCTTCAGTGTAGATCCGGTTGGCTTCGATGCCTTTGCTGACCATATAGGCCTTGACCGCTTCCGAACGGCGTACCGACAACCGCTGGTTGTAGGCATCCGACCCGACGCTGTCAGTGTGGCCGACGGCGATGATGACTTCCAGCGCAATACCGGACAGCTTGCTGGTCAGGTCGTCGAGCTTCGCCTTTCCGTCCGGCTTGAGC
>JACCRJ010000175.1 GCA_013813615.1 Lautropia sp.
CCGAAAGGCTGCGGGCGATTTCCGCGCCGATGCCGCGGCCGGCGCCAGTGACCAGCGCGTGGCGCCCCGCAAGCGGCAGGACCTGCGTTTCGGTTATCAAACGCCCACCGCCCGGTTCGCCTGCTCGAGCGGCGTCAACCCGGCGGCCTGGGCCGCCATCGTCTTTTCCCGTTCCAGATTGCGCTCCAGCTGGACCTTGGCCGATGTGTACTGGCGCGGCCATTCCACGTCCAGGTAACCGATCTTGGCCGCCTCCATCAGCGTCCACGCCGGGTTCGCCAGGTGCGGACGAGCAACCGCGCACAGGTCGGCGCGCCCGGCGGCGATGATGCTGTTGACGTGGTCGGCCTCGGAGATGGCCCCGACCGCGATGCTCGGGATCAGCGCCTCGTTGCGGATGCGGTCGGCGAACGGCGTCTGGAACATCCGTCCGTAGACCGGCTTCTCGTCCTTGCTGACCTGGCCCGACGAGCAGTCGATCATGTCGGCGCCCGCGGCCTTGAAGATCCGCGCGATCTCCACCGCGTCGTCGGGCGTGATGCCGCCTTCGACCCAGTCGTGCGCGGAAATGCGCACCGACATCGGCCGCGCCTGCGGCCACACCTTGCGGACCGCATCGAAAACCTCCAGCGGATAGCGCAGGCGGTTGCCAAGGCTGCCGCCGTACTCATCGGTTCGGCGGTTCGTCAGCGGCGAGATGAAGCTCGACAGCAGGTATCCGTGGGCGCAGTGCAGCTCCAGCCAGTCGAAGCCGGCCTGCGCGGCCAAGCGGGTGCTGCGTACGAAGTCGTCCCGCACCCGGTCCATGTCCGCCCGCGTCATTGCGCGCGACCACTGGCTTATACCAGGCAGGTATTGCTGCGGCGAGGCGGAGATCAGCGGCCAGTTGGGCGCGGCCGCCGCGTCGGCGACGCCGTCGGCGGACGCCAGCGGCTGGTCGGTCCCTTCCCATGCAATCCGGGTCGAACCTTTGGCGCCGGAGTGGCCCAGCTGCAGTGCAATCCTGGCGCTGCTGTTTGCGTGGACATAGTCCACGATGCGCTTCCAGCCGACGCCCTGTTCCGTGTTCCACAAGCCGGGGCAGCCGGGGGTGATGCGCGCATCCGGCGAGACGCAGGTCATCTCCGCGACCACCATCCCGGCGCCGCCCATCGCCCGCGCGCCCAGGTGCACCAGGTGGTACTCCGCCGGCATGCCGCCGGTGCAGGAATACTGCGCCATCGGCGAGACCACCACCCGGTTCTTCAGGGTCACTTCCCGCAGCGTGAACGGAGTGAACATCGGGGGGATCGGCTTCTGCTGGGGCGCACGCCGGATGCCGGCGCGCTCGGCCATCCAGTCTTCATAGCGTTCGACATACACCTTGTCGCGCAGGCGCAGGTTCTCGTGGCTGATGCGCTGGCTGCGGGTCAGCAGCGAGTAGGCGAACTGCTGCGGCGGCAGGTTGACGTAGCGCCTGACGTTCTCGAACCATTCGGTGGAGTTGCGTGCGGCGTTCTGGATTCGCAGCACCTCGACGCTGCGCGCCGCCTCATAGTCGGAGAGCGCAGCCTTCAGGTCGCCGGGATGCCGTGCGATGCTGCGGGTCAGCTCGATCGAATCCTCCAGCGCCAGCTTGGTGCCGGAGCCGATGGAGAAGTGCGCGGTGTGCGCGGCGTCGCCCATCAGCACGATCGGGGTCCGGCCGGTCGGGCCGCCGTAGTGCACCCAGTTCTGGCAGACCACCCGGGGAAACTGGATCCACTGCGCGGAGCCGCGCAGGTGGGCGGTGTTGGAGATCAGCCGGTGTCCGTCCAGGTACTTGCCGAAGAGCTGCTCGCAGCAGGCGATCGATTCCTCTTTCTCCATCCGGTCGAAGCCCGCCTTCAGCCACACCGCCTGCGGGACTTCGACGATGAAGGTGGACGTCTCCTCGTCGAAGCGGTAGGCGTGCGCCTGGAACCAGCCGTGCTCCGTCTCCTCGAAGGCGAAGGTGAAGGCATCGAAGAGCTTGTGGGTACCGAGCCAGACGAACCGGCAGTCGCGCATGTCGATGTCGGGCCGGAAGGTCGCGGCGTACTTCGTGCGGATGCGGCTGTTGAGGCCGTCGCTGGCGATGACCAGGTCGGCGTCGGCATAGTCCTCGTCGTTGCTGACATCGGTCTCGAAGACAAGCCGCACGCCGAGATCCTCGCAGCGCTGCTGAAGGATGTTCAGGAGGCGCTTGCGGCCGATCCCGCAGAAGCCGTGGCCACCGGAGACGATCCTGTGCCCGCGGATGTTGACCTCGATGTCGTCCCAGTGGTTGAACGCGTCGAGGATCTGGCCGGCGGTGACGGGGTCGGCGGCCTGCAGGTTGCCCAGCGTCTGATCGGAGAACACCACGCCCCAGCCGAAGGTGTCGTAGGGCCGATTGCGCTCGACCACCGTGATATCGTGTTCCGGGTCGGCCCGCTTCATCAGCAGCGCGAAGTAGAGGCCGGCGGGGCCGCCGCCGAGGCAGACGATTTTCATGCATGCTCCATCAGAGCAGGCAGTATAGCCGTTTAGTTGACACCTAAAGTATCTCGGGCGGACGGAGGACCGCCCCTGCTACACTTTTTCCGATGAACCTACCCGACCTTGCCAGCCTGCCCGCGGCAGAAGCCGCCCGCGCCATTGCCGCCGGAGAACTGCTCTCGGTGGACCTCGTCAACGCCTGCCTCGCGGCGATCGACGCGCGTGACGCCGATGTGCTGGCCTGGCAGGCGCTGGATCGGGAATACGCGCTCGAGCAGGCCCTCGAATGCGACGAGATCCGCCAGTCGGGCGCGATGGTGGGTCCCTTGCACGGGGTGCCGGTCGCGCTCAAGGACAACATCGACACCGCGGACCTGCCCACCGAAGACGGCACCGTCCTGCACGCCGGTCGCAGGCCCGCGGAGGACGCGACCCTGGTGGCTCGCCTGCGATCAGCGGGCGCGGTAATCCTCGGCAAGACGGTCACCACGGAATTCGCCTATTTCACTGCCGGCAAAACGCGGAATCCGCACAATCCGGCGCATACCCCCGGCGGCTCGTCCAGCGGATCTGCGGCTGCGGTCGGCGCCGGCATGGTGCCGCTGGCGGTCGGCACCCAGACCAACGGCTCAGTCATCCGGCCGGCTTCGTTCTGCGGCGTGTTCGGATTCAAGCCCAGCTTCGGCGCCATCTCCAGGCACGGCGTACTGAGGACCTCCCGCAGCCTCGACCAGGTCGGCGTCTTCACCCGCTCGGTAGCGGACGCGGCGCTGATTGCCCGAAGCCTCGCTGGCCATGATCTGCAGGACCCGGATACCCGCAGGCTGTCGTGGCAGCAGCTGCCGGCGGTGGCGGCAGCCGCGCCGCCGCTGGACCCGGTGTTCGGCCTGTTGCGCTCGCCGCTGTGGGAAGGCGCAGCCGCCGACACCGAGGCCGGTTTCAAGGAACTGTCGGAAGAGCTGGGGCAGCGGTGCCTGCAACTGGACCTCGGCGAGACGGCGCTGGCGATCAACCGCACGCAACAGACAATCATGCGCGCCGAGATGGCGTTCAGCCTCGGAGGCGAGTACCGGCGCGGCCGACAGAGCATGAGCGCCCGGCTGATCGACCTGATCGAGTCCGGGATGCAGGTGAGCGCGGTGGACTACCAGCAGGCGGTGGCGCTGGCCGCGCAGCTGCACGACGAAGTCGACGCGCTCTTCCACTCCTGTGACGCGCTGATGCTGCCGGCGGCACCGGGCACCGCCCCCGCCGGGCTGGAGTCGACCGGCGACCCGGTGTTCTGCTCGATGGCGTCGCTGTTCGGAATGCCTGCCATCAGCCTGCCGCTGATGGTCGGCAACGACGGCCTGCCGATGGGGGTCCAGCTGGTGGGCCGGCGGCTCGACGACGGTCGCCTGCTGCGGACCGCCAACTGGCTGGTGGCACGCCTGGCGCAGACCGAGTAGAGGAGAACGGGGAGCACCGGGAATATCCCGACGGGCGCCGAACAGCGAGGACCCGCCGCAGCGCCGGGTCCGCCGCCTGCGGGAGTCCTTGCTCAGTCGGCGAAGCTCTTCGCAGGCGCCGTGTCGGCGACCGGCGCAAGGTCCAGTCCGAAGAACTCCCGGATCGGCACCGCCTTCCCGAAAAAGTCGCCCTGCAGGAAGGTGACGCCGAGTTCCGCCAGCCGGTCGCGAACGGCGGCGCTGTGCACGTGCTCGGCAACCGTGCGCAGCTTGAGGCGGTTGGCCACCCGGATGGTGGAGATGACGATCTCCTCGTCGATCGGGTTCGACATCAGGTTGCGGATGAACGAGCCGTCGATCTTGAGGTAGTCGAGCGGAAAGCGCTTGAGGTACTCGAAGGTGGCGAGGCCGGTGCCGAAATCGTCCAGCGCGATGCCGAACCCCTGCTGTTTCAGGTCGTCCACCAGCCGCGATGCAGCGGCGGGGTTGCGGATGGCCTCGCTTTCGGTAATCTCGAAGACGATCTTGTCGGCGGGTATGCCGCAGCGGCCGCGGTGCTCGCGGATGTAGTCGGCGATGGCGCCGTCGCACATGGTGGCGCCGGCAAGGTTGATCGAGCACTTCCAGGTCGACTGCAGCGACGCCGGATTCTCCGCCAGCCATTCGAAAGCGCGGCGGATCACGGCCCGGTCCAGCGGGATCGACATCTGCGCCTGAATCGCCAGCGCCAGGAACTCCGGCGGCTGGATCAGGCCGCCGTCGCGGTCTCGCAGCCGCGTCAGCAGCTCGTAGGAGCGCATTGCCGGCGGTGCGTCCGGATCGATGACCGGCTGCGCGAACAGCTCGATCCGGTTGTCGCGGATCGCTTCGCGGATGTGCTCGATCTTGCTCTGATGCGCCCGCCGGGCGTCAATCATCATCTGCGACAGCGGCTCGACAAAGAGTTGGGGGTCCCGCACGCTGGCCGCGATGGCAAGCGCATCGCTGAGCGAGAAGAGGCAGTCCTCGCTGCTGATCAGGGTGTGCCGGTCCAGCAGCAGTCCGCCGACGCAGCACTGCAGGCGCAGGCTGCCCAGTTCGGTCTGGAAGATCTGGCCGTTCAGCTGGGAATAAACCTCCCGCGCCACCGCCCTGACCTGCGCGACCGTGTCCGCGCCGATGACCATGGCGTAACGGCCGGCGGACAGGCGGGCGGCAAAGTGCACCTGCTTCTGACGCATGAGCAACTGGGCGGTGGACTGCTCCAGCTGTATCGCGTCGATGGCGCCGCAGAGATCGTTGATCGAATCGAAGTTGGTGACGTGCAGGCCGATCAACCCGTAGTTGACGCGCGACGGCGCCACCAGCCGGTCGCCGAGTTCCGCCAGCAGGCCGCGGTCGTTGAGCAGCCCCGTGCTCATGTCCTGGCGCGACTGGCGCGCCACCCGCTGGATCGCCAGCCGCCGGTCTGCGGCGATCGCCTGCAGCACCAGCGCCACCAGCACGGCGCAGAAGGCAATGGCCGAAACCTGGATCGCCATCGCGAAGTTGGACGCCTCCGGCGTGCCGACCTGGTAGGCCCAACAGGCCAGGACGGGGAGGGCGCTGAGCAGCAGGGTCAGCGCATTGGCGCGCTCGCTCATACGAACCGCCGACCAGGCCAGGATCGGGAAATAGGCGAACAGCACCATGTAGCTGTACTGATGCTGGTCCCGGCTCGCCAGCCACAGGCTGGTGGCGGTGACCAGCAGCGTCATCAGCAGGCTGGACAGGTCGAAGATGTCCACCGACTGCTGGACGTTGTCCGCCTCCGGCACCGCATCGTCGATCCAGGCGAGCAGCGCCGGGGCGACCAGCATCATGCCGAGACCGTCGATCATCCAGACGCCGAGGAAGAGGTGCGCCGGGTGCAGACCGCCGCCAAGGTAGCCGCCGGCAACTTCACCGGCTGCAGCCGGAGCCCCATAGGCGACGGCGTAGACGGCGGTGAAGAAGGCTGCCGACAGAGTGGCGGAGCCCAGCAGGGCGATCGCGATGAAGCGCACGATCGCATCCAGGCGGTACTCCGGCGGCTTCCAGTCGGCCATGCGGCGCAGGAAGTGGATCGCGACCACCGGGCCGATCGTGCTGGCCGCGGCGACCGTCGCGGCGAACAGCAGGTCCCGGCTGACGAACAGCGCCCAGGCGAAGGCGCCTATGGAGGCCGGCAAGGCCCAGGTTCGCCCGTAGCGCCAGCCGAAGGCGAAGGCCACCCCCGATGCCGGCCAGATCAGCAGCTGGTTGCCTTGCCCAGCCGAGACAAGCTGCGCCAGCAGGCAGAACAACAACGCCAGTGCGGCGATGAGGATGGCTCTGGTCACCGCTGACATGGGGTGTCTGTGCATCAGGCTGCCATCAACTCCCGCAGGACGAACGGCAGGATGCCCCCGTGCCTGAAGTAGTCGACCTCGATCGGCGTATCGATCCGCGACAGCAGCTTCACCGCCTTGCTGGTACCGTCAGGGCGGCGCACCGTCATCATGATTTCCTGTTGCGGCACAAGCTGGCTCGGGAAGTCGATGTCGATCGTCTCGTCGCCCTTGATTCCGAGCGACTCCCAGGAGTCCTGGCCGAGGAACTGCAGCGGCATGACCCCCATGCCGACCAGGTTCGAGCGGTGGATGCGCTCGAAGCTGCGGGCAACCACCGCCTTGACGCCGAGCAGTTGCGTGCCCTTGGCGGCCCAGTCGCGCGAGCTGCCGGTGCCGTACTCTTCCCCGGCGAGAATGACCGTCTGCACGCCGGCGGCGATGTACTTCATGGCCGCGTCGTAGATGGCCATCTTCTCGCCGCCCGGCTGGTACAGCGTCAGCCCGCCTTCCTCCCGCGAGCCGTCCTCCTTGAGCGGCAGCATCAGGTTCTTGATCCTGACGTTGGCGAAGGTGCCGCGCATCATCACTTCATGGTTGCCGCGACGCGCGCCATAGCTGTTGAAATCAGCCTTGAGCACGCCGTTCTCGATCAGGTACTTGCCTGCGGGGGACGTGTCCTTGATGGAACCGGCCGGCGAGATGTGGTCGGTTGTGATGGAATCGCCGAGCAGCCCGAGGATGCGCGCGTTGCTGACCGACGCCGTCGCGCCGGGCGACATCTCGAAGTCCTCGAAAAACGGCGGCTCCGCGATATAGGTCGAGTCCGGCCAGTTGTAGACTTGTCCTTCCGAGGACGGGACCTTGTTCCACAAGGTGTGGTCCTTGGTGAGGTCGCTGTACAGGCGCTTGAAGGTCTTCGGATCAATCGCGTACCTCAGCAACGCGTGGACTTCGTCGGAGGTGGGCCAGATGTCGCCGAGGTAGACATCCCGGCCGCCCTTGCCCTTGCCGACCGGCTCGGTCATCAGGTCCACCTGCACGGTGCCGGCCAGGGCATAGGCGACGACCAGCGGCGGGGAAGCGAGAAAATTGGCGCGGATGTTGGGATGGATGCGCGCCTCGAAGTTCCGATTGCCGGACAGCACGGCTGCGCAGACCATGTCGTTGCTGACGATCGCCTGATTGAATTCCGGGCGCAGATCGCCGGCGTTGCCGATGCAGGTCGTGCATCCATACGCGGCGACATCGAAGCCGAGCTGCTCCAGGTACGGCAGCAGGCCAGTCTTGGTGAGGTAGTCCGTCACCACCCGCGAGCCCGGCGCGAGCGAGGTCTTGATGTGGGGCTTCACCTTCAAGCCGTGCTCCACGGCCTTCTTCGCCAGCAGGCCCGCTGCCAGCAGCACACTCGGGTTGGAGGTGTTGGTGCAGGAGGTGATGGCTGCGATCAGCACGTCGCCGTTCTTCAGGCTGATGCCGCTGCCGGTGTCGTAGGACTTGCCCAGGTCGGCCGCATCCTTGTTGAATCCGTTTTGCTGCACCGGGAGGCTGAACAGGGAGTCGAACGTCTGCTTCATGCTGCCAAGCTCGATACGGTCCTGAGGCCGCTTGGGACCTGCAAGCGACGGCGAGACGCTGCCGAGGTCGAGCGAGATCTCCTGCGAATAGGTGACCGCGCCAGGCTTCGGCACGCCGAACAGGCCCTGGGCCCGGAAGTAGCTCTCGAAGGCGTCGATTTCGGCAGCGCTGCGGCCGGTGCCCTCGAAGTACTCGATGGTCTTCTGGTCAACCGGGAAGAAACCCATCGTGGCGCCGTATTCCGGCGCCATGTTGCCGATGGTGGCACGGTCCGGAAGCGCCAGCGACTCGGTACCTTCGCCGAAGAACTCGACGAACTTCCCGACCACCTTGGCCGCCCGCAGCAACTCGGTGACGCGCAGCACCAGATCGGTGGCGGTCACGCCTTCGCGCAACCGGCCCTTGAGGTGCACGCCGACCACGTCGGGCGTGAGGAAGTAGACCGGCTGACCGAGCATGCCCGCCTCGGCTTCGATGCCGCCGACACCCCAGCCGACCACGCCGATGCCATTGATCATTGTGGTATGGCTGTCGGTGCCCACCAGCGTGTCAGGGTAGTAAACGGCGTCCACGCCATCCCCGCCGTCCTTACTGCGATGCACACCGCGCGCCAGGTATTCCAGGTTGACCTGGTGCACGATGCCGATGCCCGGCGGCACGACCTTGAAGGTGTCGAAGGCCTGCATGCCCCATTTCATGAACTGGTAGCGCTCCTTGTTGCGGGAGAACTCGAGCTTCATGTTGAGGTCCAGGGAGTCCTTGGTGCCGTAGTGATCGATCATCACCGAGTGGTCCACCACCAGGTCGACCGGCACCAGCGGCTCGATCCGCTTCGGGCTCTTGCCGAGCTTGTCGGCCACCGATCGCATGGCGGCCAGGTCGGCAAGCAGCGGCACGCCGGTGAAGTCCTGCAGGACCACGCGCGCGACGATGAACGGGATCTCGTCGACCCGCTTGGCATTGGGCTGCCAGTTGGCGAGCTGGCTGATGTGCGCCTCGGTGACTTTCCTGCCGTCGCAGTTGCGCAGCACCGCCTCCAGCACGATCCGGATCGAGACCGGCAGCCGTGAGACGTTCGGGAACTTCTTCGCCAAGGCCGGCAGCGAATAAAACGCGCCGGTCTGGCCCGACCCGAGCTTGAACTGTTTCAAGGTATTGAACGTGTTGTGTGCCATTTCTCTTCCCGGTTCCGGATCTGATCCTCGTTGCTTCGTCCCGCCCGCAGCTATTGCCCGACGCCGCGTGGCTGCGGCGCCTGTTCAACGCTTCGGTGCCTGCTTCAGCGTGCCGTCGCCCATGTTCAGCACCCCCATGCCCGGCACGACCAGGTCTCCAGGTCGCTGTCCCGGTCCGCAAGGTCCCAGGTAGCGTGCAACCACCGATTCCCTGTCTTCACGCTTGTTGTTCGCGAGCGGCGGTGAATAAAACACCAGTGTATCGATTCGGTACTGCGTCTGGAAATCGCCGGACGCGATCGACTGGCTGACGACGACACTGCGCGATTCCTTGCACACCGATTCCGCTACCCAGGAGATGCCGACCAGCTTGAAGGGACCGATGGTGCACGACCCCTTCTCCCCTGCGACCCGATCGAGATGGTTCTCCTGCATGTCGGTGCGGTCGCCCACGCAATAGCTGGTGGGTGGCATCCCCAGGCTGTCGCCGGACGCATTGCGGATTTCCCACAGCCCCGGCTTGCGGCGGGGGTAGCCGAGCGAGTAGCCCTGGACCCGGCTGGGGTCGGGGATGATCGTGCTCTCCAGGTTCTGGGCCAACTTCAGCGGTTCGGCAATGGCGCTGGCAGCCGGCACAGCGACGGCGACGGCAGCGGCGATGGCGATGGCGGCCAGCCAGCGAGTCATTCCTGTTGCCTAGATGACGTAGAGGTTCACATATTCATGCACCGGCATCGCTTCCAGCGCGCGCTGGTCAAGCGACACCGCCGCAATCGCGTCCCGCTGCTTCTTCGGAAAGCGGCGGGCGAGGTTGGTGCGGAACTTGTCCTCCAGCAGGGGGATGCCGTCCTTGCGGCGGCGCCTGTGGCCGATGGGGTATTCGCAGACGACTTCCTTCAGCTTCTTGCCGTCGTTGAATTCCACCGTCAGCGCGTTGGCGATCGAGCGAAGCTTCGGGTCGTGGTAGTCGGCGGTAAAGTCCTTGTCCTCGACGCAGACGATCTTGTCGCGCAGCTTGTCGATCCGCGCGTCCGCTGCCACCGAATCCTCGTAGTCCTCGGCGGTGAGGCGGCCGGACAGGATCGGCACCGCGACCATGTACTGGATGCAGTGGTCCCGATCCGCGGGATTGGCAAGCGGTCCCTTCTTGTCGATGATGCGGATGCAGGCTTCATGCGTTCGGATGGTGATCCGCCGGATGTCGTCCGCAGTCCTGCCCATCTTCTTCAGCTGCTGATGGATCTGCATCGCGCATTCCACTGCCGTCTGCGAGTGAAACTCGGCCGGGAAGGAGATCTTGAACAGCACATTCTCCATCACGTAGCTGCCGTACGGGCGCTGGAACTTGAACTCGTTGCCCTTGAACAGGACGTCGTAGAAGCCCCAGGTCTTCGCCGTCAGCACCGACGGATAGCCCATTTCGCCGGTCCTGGCGATCAGCGCGAGACGCACCGCGCGGGAGGTGGCGTCCCCTGCGGCCCACGACTTGCGCGAGCCGGTGTTGGGTGTGTGCCGGTAAGTGCGAAGCGACTGGCCGTCCACCCAGGCGAGCGAGACGGCATTGATCATCTCGTCGCGGGTGAGGCCCAGCAGCTGCGCAACGACGGCGGTAGATGCGACCTTCACCAGCACGACGTGGTCCAGCCCGACGCGATTGAACGAGTTCTCCAGCGCGAGGCAGCCCTGGATCTCATGCGCCTTGATCATCGCGGTGAGGACGTCGCGCATCAGCAGGGGCTTCCTGCCCGCTGCGATCGCATTACGGCTCAACCAGTCCGCGGTGGCCAGGATGCCACCGAGGTTGTCCGAGGGGTGGCCCCATTCCGCCGCGAGCCAGGTGTCGTTGAAGTCCAGCCAGCGGATCATGGTGCCGAGGTTGAACGCGGCCAGGACGGGGTCGAGCTGGAACTGCGTGCCGGGCACCTTGGCGCCTTGGGGAACGATGGTGCCGGGAACGACCGGTCCCAGCAGTTTGGTGCAGGCCGGGTACTCCAGCGCTTCGAGGCCGCAGCCCAGCGTGTCGATCAGGCAGTTGCGGGCCGTCTCGTAGGCGAGCTTGCTGGAGACTTTGTACTTGTGGACATAGTCGACGATATCGACCAGCACCTGGTCCGGCGCCGGTCGGACGTTGGAAACGTGGCTGGACATGCGTGTGAATCTCCCAGTGAGCCGGTCAGTCTTAAATGCGTCGCGGCGTTGACCGTTCATGCCGGTCCCGCCGCGATCGTTTCTCTCGTGAGGAGCTGGCCGTCCAGGGCCGGGCTCCCGCGCTCGCCGGGCAGTCCGGCAACAGCGCCTACCTCATCGTCAGACTACTTCATCAGTACCGGGGTGGTATCGGCAGTCACCGTACTCTGGTCGGGATGCACGCAGTTGTCGACCAGGCGCTGGCCGGTCTTCTGATTCATCACCATGGTCTTGCTGGCGATCTGGATCATCAGCGCCTCACTGCGCACGTCCTCCAGACGCAGCGCGCCGGTGGGGGATAGTATGGGCTTCATCGTGTACTTCTTCTTGTTGAAGCTCATGTCGACATAGCCGGGATGCGTCGCGCTCGCGTCCACCTGGATCTTCTGGTTGAACTCGCAACCGCTCTCGCCCAGGAGCACTTCCTTGGCGGCGGCCAGCTGTTGCTCGTCCGCAGCGGCGACAACGACCTCGGGCTCCGGCTCCGGCTGCGCTGCGGCCTTCTTCTTGCTCGCAGCCTTGGACGGCTTGGCGACCGGCGATTGCTTGGAAACACTCGCCTGCGTGCCGGGCGCCGGGGTCGCCTGGGCGAGAGCCGGAATCGGGGTACCAAGCCCGATCACGGCCACCAGGGCGGCGGCGCTGATCAGGGACACGGCGTGGAAGAAGGAGACGGCGGGGACGCGAAAGGTATGGGAAGAGAACTTCATGGGTACTCCTTGGGTTTCAGGCAAAGCCGGCACGGAAGTCCGGAAAAGGCCTGGGTATGGCGCTGGCCGCGATGAATGCCGAAGCATCCATCCTGCTCATTCGCGGTCCTTGAGGGGCAGAAACTTGAGGTTGTCCGGTCCGACATAGTTGGCGCTCGGACGGATGATCTTGTTGTCCACCCGCTGTTCCATCACGTGCGCGGCCCAGCCTGCGGTGCGGGCGATGACGAAGATCGGGGTGAACATCGCCGTGGGCACGCCCATGGCGTAATAGCTGACGGCGGAGAACCAGTCCAGGTTCGGGAACATCTTCTTGACGTCCCACATCACCCGCTCAAGGCGTTCCGCGATGTTGAACATCTGCATGTCGTTGGCGGCCTTGGACAGCTTCCTGGCCACGGACTTGATGACCTGGTTGCGGGGATCGCCGGTGGTGTAGACCGGATGCCCGAAACCGATGATGACTTCCTTGTTTTCCACCCGCCGGCGGATGTCGGCCTCAGCCTCGTCGGGGTTGCCGTACCGCTGCTGGATCTCGAAGGCCGCTTCATTGGCGCCGCCGTGCTTCGGGCCGCGCAGGGCGCCGATGGCGCCGGTGATGGCTGAATACATGTCCGATCCGGTGCCGGCGATCACCCGGGCTGCGAACGTGGAGGCGTTGAACTCGTGCTCGGCATAAAGGTTCAGCGAGGTGTGCATGGCGCGGGTCCATGCCTCCGGCGGACGGCGGCCGTGCAGCAGGTGCAGGAAGTGGCCGGCGATGGAGTCCTCCTCCGACTCGACGTCGATGCGCCTGCCGTTCTGGCTGTAGTGGTACCAGTAGAGCAGCATCGATCCCAGGCTGGCCATCAGCCGGTCCGCGAGGTCCCGCGCGCCGGCGGCATCGTGCTCCGGCCGCTCCGGTAGTTGGCAGCCCAGCGCCGAGACGCCGGTGCGCATGACGTCCATCGGATGGGCGGATGCCGGCAGGAGTTCCAGGGCGCTCCGAACATTGGCGGGCAGGCCTCTCAGGGCGCGCAGCTTGTTGCGATAGCCGGCCAGTTCCGCGCGATTGGGCAGCTTGCCGTGCACCAGGAGGTAGGCGACTTCCTCGAACTCGGCCCGCTCGGCAACTTCCAGGATGTCGTAGCCGCGATAGTGCAGGTCGTTGCCTGTTCGCC
>JACCRJ010000182.1 GCA_013813615.1 Lautropia sp.
GTCTCGAACATCGCGTTGATCTGCCCGCCCATCAAGTCGTTCAGCGCGGGCGCGCCGCCCTTGTACGGCACGTGCAGGAAAAGCGCGCCCGTGGCTACCTCGAACTGCTTCGCCGCGATGTCCTGCCCGGTGCCGATGCCGGCACTGCCCATCGTGACCTTGCCGGGTTGAGCCTTGGCCCACGCGATCAGATCCTGCACGCTTTTCACAGGCACCGTGGGATGCACCAGCAGGATATTAGGCTGGCTCACCAGTCGAATCACCGGCGTGAAGTCCTTGAAGGGATCGAACCCGGCCTTCTTGTACAGGTGGATGTTGGCCGCCAGCACGCCGGAGCTCGACAAAAACAATGTGTGGCCGTCAGCCGGCGACTTCGCGGCAATCTCGGCGCCGATGTTGCCCGATGCCCCGGCGCGGTTGTCGACCACGACGGGCTTGCCCAGCGAATCGCCGAGGCGAGTGGCGACGGCGCGCGCCACCATGTCGACGCTGCCGCCCGGCGGGAAGGGAACGATCAGCTTGACGGGCCCCATGGAATAGGTTTGGGCATACACGCCTTCGGCGGCGAGAAGCGCGATCAGGAGCAGGCTGCGGCGCACGCGATTCATCATGACGTTGACTCCGGTTGATGGTTCAGGGACGGGGGCCGCGAGGTCAGCGCTTCTGTTTTTCGATCGCGTCCAGGATGACCTGGGTTGAGCCCATGATGTCGGGGTACTTCTCGCCGTCGTCGATGCGCGCCAGCGTCCGCTTCTCGTCTTTCATCATCTGCAGCGCGCGGCGGGCGGAGTGGTCAATGTCCGACGGTGGCATGACGAGGATGCCGTTTTCGTCCGCGAGGATCGCGTCACCTGGGTTCACGGCCACGCCGCCGCAGCTGACGGGAACGCAGAACTCGCCACCGAGGCCCAGCGTCTTCACCGTGACGGCGGAAGTGCCGCGCGACCAGACCGGCACGCCGTACTGCCTCAGTTCGCCGAGGTCGGTGACGAGGCCGTCGACGATGATGCCGGCAACGCCGGCGGCCCTGGCCGCGTAGGCGACGGCGCCGCCGAGCGTCGCGATGGACATGTCCCCGCAGCGATCCATCACGATGAAGTCGCCCGGTCGGGCCTGTCCCACTGCGTAATGCACCATCGCCCCGTCCATGCCGGGGACGCGGACGGTGACGGCGGTGCCGGCGACGCGGCGGTCTTGAAACAGCGCGCGGATCCCCGGGCACATGAAGCCCGTGTAGCGGAAGTGACCGATCACGGCGGGCTCCGCCTGCACGAGCAGTTCGAGCAGATGGGGGTCGATCTGGGGTGGGAGGGGATTAAGGACGTACATTGAATGCTCTGCAGGTCGGAGAAAACTGCGCGGCTCGATTCAACGCTCAAGCCCGGGGTGGAAATTGCAAGTTACCTGGGCAGGAGTTTATAACTATTTTCGATCGGGACGTCCTGCCCCGGCCCGACCGATACGCCACAGGTCCTGAGCGTAAGCGGCGGATTGACGATGGTCGGCTGAGACGATCGGCTGGATGATTGGCTGGCGCCCGACCTCACTACGGTGCCGCGGATGCCCGCTCCAGCCCATCGTCCGCCGGATATGCCAACATCAGCTCTTTGCCAACCTCACGGAATGCGAACATGGCCAGCACCACCGACCTCTTCAAATCCGGCGGTCTCGACCCCGACACCTACCAGCCGAAGCACTTCAAGTGGGAGGTGGACGGCAAGGTCGCGACGATCACGCTCAATCGCCCCGAACGCAAGAATCCCCTGACGTTCCAGTCGTATGCCGAGCTCCGCGACCTTTTCCGCAGCCTGCCCTATTCGAACAAGATCAAGACGGTTGTGGTGGTCGGCGCCGGCGGAAACTTCTGCTCCGGTGGCGACGTCCACGAGATCATCGGGCCGTTGGTCGAGATGCAGCGGCAGGACGACATGAACGGCCTGCTTGCCTTCACTCGCATGACTGGCGACCTGGTCAAGGCAATGCGCGCCGCGCCGCAACCCATCGTCGCCGCGATAGACGGCATCTGCGCGGGCGCCGGTGCAATCATTGCGATGGCATCCGATCTACGCTACGGGACCGCGCAAAGCAAAGTCGCTTTCCTGTTCGTGCGGGTCGGACTAGCCGGGGCGGACATGGGCGCCTGCAACATCCTGCCCCGCATCATCGGTTCGGGCCGGGCTGCGGAACTGCTCTACACCGGCCGCGCGATGGACGGCGCCGAGGCCGAACGCTGGGGCTTCTACAACAAGGTCTGCGAGCCGGCGGCGCTGCTGCAGGAAGCGCAGGCAAGCGCAGCGAAGCTGGCCGACGGACCGACGTTCGCCCACGCGATGACCAAGCGTTGCATTCACCAGGAGTGGAGCATGGGCATCGACGACGCCATCGAGGCCGAGGCGCAAGCGCAGGCAATCTGCATGCAGACGAAGGACTACGAGCGCGCGTACCTCGCGTTCGTCAACAAGCAGAAGCCCTCGTTCGAGGGGAACTGAGACCGTGGTGGAGGGCGGCTACTTCGCGCCTTCCGCCACGCTCCCCTTTCCGTGATCAGCTTCGCGCAGGAGATCCTTCATGTCGGGCAGCTGCAGGAACCGGCCGATCTCGCTGTTGAGGCGGTTGATCCCGTCCGCCGCCACCGGGGCGAGGACGCATCCCTTTACAACACCGGGATGGTCGCGCTCAGGCGGACGGATTGAGGGACGATTCAACGTATGATCACAGGAGTGGCGTGTCTACTGGCGGTAAGGCCAAGACCCTGTCCGCCGGAGGACGCCGTCTTCAGCTTTCTTTGGACGTGTCTTCGACGGAAATCCCTGACGATAGGACGCCGGTGAACCCCATGGGAGCAGGCGGGCGGAACTGGATCTCCAAGGTCCCGCTACGCTATGTGGTCGCCGCGATGGCGAAGCTTCCGCCTTGCGGGCTTGGGGCGGATGGTGAACGCGTTGACGTGGATGCAGGTGCCGCTGGCAAGTTCCGCATCACGTTCACGTGTGTAAGAAAAGGGAAGCATCTTGCTCAGGGCGCGTTCTGGATGGCAGTGCATGCGGAACGCCTCGACGCCGGCCAGTAGGAGTCGAACGCATCCTATCCACCCGCCGATGTAGCCTGGTAGTTCGCCATGCTGCGCCGTTTCGTGCCAACCATCGTCTGCAGGTATATCAATGTCTCGCTGGATACTCCGGGCCGCCATCTTTTTCTGTAGCCTGGCCATGCTAAGCGCCGCGGCTCTCCTGTTTTTCAAGCTGGAAGTAGCCGAGAGGTCTGTACTTGTAACCCTCCTGCAGTTGACAGTCGCGGCCTTTGTCGCGTTTGCGACGCTCCTGTCAATCGGAACCTGGCGGAAGTGGCGAAAGGAAAAAGGCACCAGGAAGGGTTGATGGGGAATCACGTCACCCGGTAATGATCGGCCGCAGCGCGTCGATTTCTTCAACGATGTAATCGAAGAAGGTTGCCACCCGGGCCTGGCGACGCAGCTCGACGGTAGTCAACACGCGCCAGATCCTCGCCAGTTCATTGATGGGGCCGAGAACCCGCAGCAGGTCGTACTCGCCGTCGCCGATGGCAGTCGGCAGAGGCGCGAGTCCCATCCCGGCTTTCGCCGAATTGACCAGCCCGAGCACACTGTTGTTGCGCGCGACAATGCGCCCGTCGGGCAACACGCTGCGCAGCCAGACGGCTGCCCGGTGCTGATACATCGAATCGTCGAACCCGATGAGCGCATGCTCTGAACTTGCGGCCCCTGGATTGCAATTCTGCGCCTTCCGCACCGGCTCGTGGCTATTTACGCTTCAGGCTCCCTGGGCGTCGATCCGCCTGCAATCAAACAAGAGGAGTACGGAATGAAGCCATGTCTGATGGTGACGATCGCATTGACCTGCCTGTCACGGGCCGCCTTGGCACAGGACCCGGCAAGCATCGACGGCGACAAGTACAAGGTCCTGCTCGAGAACGACCGGGTGCGGGTGCTCGCCTACAGCGACAAGCCTGGAGAGAGAACGCACCAGCATCTGCATCCCGCCTTTGTCGTCTATGCCGTCGCGCCGTTCAAGCGCCGCCTTACGCTGTCCGACGGGCGGGTGATGACGCGGGAATTCAAAGCCGGCGACGTCATCTATTCGAACGGCGAGTCACACATGGGCGAGAACATCGGGTCGACCCCAACTCAGGTCATCATGGTCGAGATGAAGCAGATGAAGCCATAGGTTCGAGCCACGCCCGTGAACTGATGGCAAGGCTGAAAGGGTCGCTGGAGATCATGCAATCACGAAGCCACCGCCGCTGCGTCTCACGTGCCCCGTCGACGGCGAAGGGAAGTGCGCCGTGCACAGCAGCGTCG
>JACCRJ010000194.1 GCA_013813615.1 Lautropia sp.
GGGGACGTCGTCAAGCGCGACGCGTCCTCATCGGCTGCAGGCGGCGTGGTGGTGAACTACACGGATGCCCAGGGACAGGCCCACAGCCTCGAGTCGGACCGGCTGATCGTGTCGGTCGGGCGCGTGCCCAACACCGACGACCTCGGGCTGGAGTCCATCGGCCTCGAGACCGACGAGCGCGGATTCGTTCCGGTCGACGAGCATTGCGCGACCAGCCTGCCGAATGTCTGGGCGATCGGCGACGTGGTTCGCGGGCCGATGCTCGCGCACAAGGCCGAAGACGAGGGCGTGATGGTGGCCGAACTGATCGCGGGGCAGAAGCCGCACATCGACTACAACTGCGTCCCCTGGGTCATCTATACCGCGCCCGAGATCGCGTGGGTGGGCAGGACGGAGGAGCAGTTGCGCGAGGAGGGACGCGCCGTCAAGACGGGGCAGTTCCCCTTCATGGTCAACGGACGCGCACTCGGCATAGGCGAGACCGACGGCTTCGTCAAGGTGATCGCGGATGCGGCCACGGATGAGATCCTGGGCGTCCACATCATCGGCGCTGCCGCGTCCGACCTGATTGCCGAAGCCGTCGCCGCGATGGAATTCAAGGCCGCCGCCGAAGACATCGGCCGCATCTGCCATCCTCATCCGTCGCTCTCGGAAGTCGTGCGTGAAGCGGCGCTGGCCGTGGACAAGCGCGCACTGAACATGTAGCTTTGAGCGTCACCGAGCGTTACCGACTGGCGCTGGCAGAGCGCGGATATCAGGCAGACCCGGCGCAGCTTGCGGCCATCGCAAGGCTGCAGCGTCTTGCAGACGAGCTGGAGCAGTTCAAGGTGATCCGCAGCAGCATGCTCCGGCGTGTCGTCCTCAAACCGGACGTGCCGCGCGGCGTCTGGCTGCACGGCGGCGTCGGGCGCGGCAAGAGCTTCCTGATGGACTGCTTCTACGAGTCGGTCGCGATACGCCGCAAGGGCCGGCTCCATTTCCACGAGTTCATGCGCGGCGTGCACCGGGAACTGCGCGACCTGCGCAGCGTGAAGGATCCACTCGATGAAGTCGCGCGCCGCGTGTCCCGCCGCTACCGGCTGATCTGTTTCGACGAGTTCCACCTCTCGGACATCGCCGACGCGATGATCCTGGAGCGGCTGCTGCTGGGGCTGTTCGGCAACGGCGTGACCTTCGTGATGACCAGCAACTACGCGCCGGACGGGCTCTATCCCGACGGGCTGCACCGGGAGACCGTGCTGCCTGCCATCGAGCTCCTGAAGGACCGCCTGGACGTGATCTGCGTGGACGCCGGCGTCGATTACCGCCGACTGACCCTGCAGGGCCTCGAGACCTATCTGACGCCGCTCGGCAACGCGGCGGACGGGGCGCTGCAGCAGGCATTCGGCCGCCTCGCCACCAGCAGCGACGAGGACCCCCGGCTGCGGATCGAGAACCGCGAGATCCAGGCCCGGCGCCGCGCCGGAGGCGTCGTCTGGTTCGACTTCAGGACGCTCTGCGGGGGCCCCCGCTCGCAGAACGACTACCTCGAGATCGCCAATCAATTCCACACGGTGATCCTCTCGGACGTGCCGCAGATGGGCGCTGGAATGTCGTCCGAGGCCCGCCGTTTCACCTGGCTGGTGGATATCCTCTACGACCAGCGGGTCAAGCTGGTGATGTCTGCGGCGGTCGGGCCGTCCGAGCTCTACCTGGCCGGGGCGATGGCCAACGAGTTCCTGCGCACGGCGAGCCGCCTCATCGAGATGCAATCCGCCGAGTACCTGAAGGCGCCCCGGCGCTCGGTCACCGAACGCATCGGCTAAGCGCCGGACGCCGGCCGTGCAAGGTGGGTATTCGCACCGCCCGGCCGATTGAACCCGAGGCACGGGCACTTTATCATCCGCAAGATGCGCCGGCGCGGCGCCCACCTGCCGCCGGACAGAACCGCAGCCGAGGATCCGACCAGTGCCACCCGTCCCCTACGATGCCGATTCCATCAAGCTGAGGATTGCAGAACTGCAGTTGGAGCACCGGGGCCTGAACCAGATGATCGAGCGGATGGCGCATGAGCCTGATACCGATCAGCTGCTGATTCGCCGCCTGAAGAAGCGCAAGCTCCGGGTCAAGGATTCCATCGTCCTCCTGCAGATGCAGTTGACCCCAGACGTGCCGGCCTAGGAGCCTGTCGGGGCGCCTTCGGCGCTTCCCCCCCGCTGGGGGGCGCCGCTGGCGGACCGGCGAAGCCGGATCCGCGGCGGCAGCTGGGTTTAGGCGGCTCGTTGCCCTCGGCGTGCCGCCTGGAACTGGCGATCGAAAATCCGCGGCGGAAGCAGGACCGGAGCTTTCGAACCCGATCGGGTGGGACAATGGCGTTCCTGTTTGATTTTCGGCTTTGCGTGATAGTGGCGGGCGATTCCAGTGACTGGAGCGGCGGTGACGGTAGGCGAGATGGTAGGAGGCACGGCCACTGCCGGCGTGACGGCGCTGCAGGCGGCAACCGACGCTGCCTTCGACTTCGGTGGCGCGTTGGCCGCGGCGCGGCCGGATTATCAGCGTCGTGATTCGCAGGCGGAGCTGGCTGCGCGGATCGCGGTGGCGATCGATGCCGGCGGCAGCCTGCTCGCGGAAGCGGGCACCGGTATCGGCAAGACCTTCGCCTACCTGGTGCCGGCGCTGCTGGCCCGGCGGCGGGTACTCATCGCCACGGGGACGCGCCAGCTGCAGGACCAGCTGTTCCAGCGCGACGTCGGTATGGTGCGCCAGGCGC
>JACCRJ010000208.1 GCA_013813615.1 Lautropia sp.
GTCGGCCCGCCGGAAAATCCGTGCTGCGGCGAGAACTAGTTCTCGGTAAGGGTGTCAGCAATGGCAGATGATGGAAGCTCACAGGAGACCCGTCCATGCCGCATCGTCTTCCCCTCGTCTTTGTCCATGGCAACGGGATACCTCGCCCCGTTTACCAGAAGATGCTGATCGGCCTGTCGCATCGGTTCATTGCGACCGGGGTCGACCGGCTCGGACACGACCCGCAATACCCGGTGACGGAAGCGTGGCCGCGGCTGCTGGACCAGCTGCGCAACCATATTTCGGCGGTCGGGGAGCCGGTGACGCTGCTTGGGCACGGCAGCGGAGGCTGGCTGAGCCTGCTGGCCGCCTACCGGGTTCCGGAGCTCGTCAGCACAGTCATCCTGCTGGACGCGCCGCTGCCGACGGTCGCCCAGGCCCGGTTGCTCAACCTGCTGAAGCACCTCGGCGTAGGCGACATGCCCGGCCGCCTGTTCAGCGCCGGCCCTGATATCGAGGCGCTCGACCCGGAGTGCCAGTCGCTTTACCGCCGCTTCGGCTGCCGGCCGTCGGACGCCTTGGACGGCAGCGCCAGCGTCGCCGAGCCGAGGCGCTTCGATGCGGCGGTGAGCCGGCGCATCCACCAGACCTATCCGCTGGGACTGGCGGCGCTGGTAGCCAGGGGCGCGCCGGTGGACGGCAGCGGGCGCGTCGTCTCCTGCGGCATGCTGGTCGGAGAGCGGTCCCGCGCGGCGCGGGTCTGCGGGCTGGCGGCAAGCCGCAGCCTGACGGGCAAGAACCTGGTCCGGATCGAGGGTTCGCACCTGTTTCCACTGGAGCGACCGCTGGTGACCGCCAAGGAGATCGTCCGCCTGCACGACCGGATGGTCGGCCTCGATGCGGTCTACGGCAATGCCACGGCGCGACACGCCGCCCCGGCGCAATCGAAGGCGATGCAGGCTTTCGGCTGATGCTTCCGGCTTGACACCCCGGAGGGGGGCGCGACGGCTGGGTTAGACTGACCCTGCCAACGCCACACGCCCCCAGTCATGCAAAACGGCTTCGACCTGCGCAACCCGCCGGACGACTTCTACGACGAACCGTATCCACACTATGAGCGGCTGCGGCGCGTCGAGCCGGTCAAGGTATTCGCCGACGGCAGCGTCTTCCTGACGCGCTACGACGACGTCGCGGCGATGTACCGCAACCCGGCGGCCAGTTCGGACAAGAAGCAGGAGTTTCTGCCGAAGTACGGGGAGACGCCGCTCTACGAGCATCACACCACCAGTCTGGTGTTCAACGACGCGCCCATCCATCCGCGGGTGCGCCGGCCGCTCCTGGGCGCGCTGAACCAGCGGGCGATCGCCCGGATGGAGCAGGGCGTGCAGGCGCTGGTGGATCAGCTGCTGGACGCCCTGCAGGCAAAGGCACGGGCCACGGGATCCGCCGGCGCGCTCGACTTCATCGAGGACTTTGCGGCGGCGATCCCGGTCGAGGTCATCGGCAACCTGCTGGCGATCCCGCATGAAGAGCGGCGGCCGTTGCGCGGCTGGTCGCTGGCGATCCTCGCGGCGCTCGAGCCGCTGCCGACGCCGTCCATGCACGAGGCGGGCAACCGCGCGGTGGTCGAGTTCATCGACTACCTGCGCAGGCTCGTAGCCGCCCGACGCGCCGCGCCGCTGGACCCCGAAGAGGATGTCCTGACGCGGCTGTTGCAGCCCGCGGCCGACGGCGACGAGTTGACGGAGCGCCAGCTGCTGCACAACTGCATCTTCCTGCTCAACGCCGGGCACGAGACCACCACCAACCTGATCGGCAACGGGGTGCACGCCTTGCTGACCAACCGCGAGCAGCTGCAGCGCCTGGTGCACGCGCCCGAGCTGGTCGCCCCAGCCATCGAGGAGATGCTGCGCTACCAGAGCCCCCTGCAGCTGAACAACCGGCGGCTGCGCGAGCCGTCCGAAATCGGCGGGCGGCTTTTCCCCGCAGGCACGCTGGTCACGCTCTGCGTCGGGGCGGCAAACCGGGACCCGGCGCAGTTCGATGACCCGGACCGGTTCGACATCGGCCGCCGGCCCAACCGGCATCTCGCCTTCGGCCACGGCGAGCATGCCTGTGCCGGGATGAACGTGGCGCGCCTGGAGGCGCGCATTGCGGTAAGCCGGCTGCTCGCGCGCTTTCCGGGCATCGCGCTCGCGGGCGAGCCGGTGCGGGACCGCCGCATCCGCTTTCGCGGCTTCTCCGCTTTGCCGGTTATCCTGTCGTCCTAGCGGCCTGAACCTGACTGCCAACGGCAGGCCCACGGAGAGATCATGCCCCGCTTTGCCGCAAACCTCTCGATGCTGTATCCCGAGCTCGAGTTCCTCCAGCGTTTTGCCGCAGCTGCCAGGGATGGCTTCGAGGCCGTCGAGTTCCTCTTCCCCTACGACCATCCGGCGGCGACGCTGCGCCAGTGCCTGGACGACACCGGGCTGCGGCAGGTGCTCTTCAATACCGTCCCCGGCGACTTCACCGCCGGCGACCGCGGCCTCGCCTGCCTGCCCGGCCGGCAGGCGGAGTTCCTGGACGGGGTCGACCGCGCGATCGAATACGCAATCGTCCTCGGCTGCCCTCGCCTGCATGCAATGGCCGGGCTGATGCCGGCGGATGCGAAGCAGAACGTGCTGCGGGCGACCTACCTGTCGAACCTGTCGGAGGCTGCGGCCCGCTGCAGGCGCGCCGGGCTGGACCTGCTGATCGAGCCGATCAACACCCGTGACATCCCCGGCTACTTCCTGAACCGGCAGGCGGATGCGCACCAGGTGGTTGCGCAGGTCGGGGCGGACAACCTGAAAGTGCAGATGGACCTGTACCACTGCCAGATCGTCGAAGGCGATCTGGCGATGCGCATCCGCAAGCACCTGTCCGGCGTCGGCCATGTCCAGATCGCCGGCGTCCCGGAGCGGCACGAGCCGGACGTCGGCGAAATCAATTATCCGTACCTGTTCACGCTGCTGGACGAACTGCACTATGACGGCTGGATCGGCTGCGAGTACCGGCCCCGCGGCGGCAGCACCCCTGGCGCGACGTCCGCCGGCCTGAAATGGCTGCGGCCCTGGCTCGGTCGGGGCGGGTCTGCGTAGGCAAGGCGGATGGCAGCCCTTCATCAGGCGACGCTGAAGTCCTTGCCGCTGCTCGGCAGCGGCAAGGTACGCGACAACTATGCGGTGGGCGATGATCGCCTGCTGATGGTGACGAGCGACCGGCTCTCGGCCTTCGACGTGGTGATGGCCGAACCCATTCACGACAAGGGCAGGGTGCTCAACACGCTGGCGCTGTTCTGGTTCGACCGTCTTGCGGACATCGTACCCAACCATCTCACCGGGATTGCGCCGGAGTCCGTGGTGGCCGCCAACGAGGTCGGACAGGTCCGCGGCCGCGCGATGGTCGTGCGCCGCCTGCAGCCGGTCCTGGTGGAGGCGGTGGTTCGGGGCTATCTGGCTGGATCCGGCTTCAAGGACTACCAGGCGCGGGGCAGTGTCTGCGGGGTTGGCCTGCCGTCCGGCCTTCAGCAGGCGCAGAAGCTGCCGGAGCCCATCTTCACGCCGGCCGCCAAGGCGGCGATGGGCGGGCACGACGAGAACATCAGCTACGAGCAGATGTGTGCCATTACCGGCGCGCAGCTTGCCGGCCGTATCCGCGAGCTCAGCCTCGCGCTCTACCGCCGCGCCAGCGACTACGCTGCCACCCGTGGCATCCTCATTGCCGACACGAAGTTCGAGTTCGGGCTGGACGAGCAGGGCACGCTCTACCTGATGGACGAGGTGCTCACCCCCGACTCCTCACGCTTCTGGCCGGCCCAGGCGTACCGGACCGGCATCTCGCCGCCCAGCTACGACAAGCAGTTCGTGAGGGACTACCTGGAGACGGTGAAGGGCGGACAAACGCGCGCCGCCCCCGCCCCTGCCGCCAGCAGTCGTATCGGCCACGGCCGCGAGATACCGGGAGGCACTGAAGGTACTCACCGGCGCCGGCCTGCCGGACTGAGCGCCCGGTTAGAATCCCGGCACCCCAGGCCGATCCCGCAACCGCCATGACCGAACCCCCCCTGCTCACGCCGGTGAGCGACGACACCAGGCCGGCGAGCGACCCTCGTCCCGTGGTCGGCGTGGTGATGGGCAGCAAGAGTGACTGGGAAGTCATGCAGCATGCGGTGTCGCTGCTCAAGAAGTTCGACATCCCGCTGGAAGCCCGGGTGGTTTCGGCGCATCGGATGCCGGACGAGATGTTCCGCTACGCCGAAGAGGCAAGGCCGCGCGGCCTGCGGGCCATCATCGCCGGCGCCGGCGGCGCCGCCCACCTGCCAGGCATGCTGGCCGCGAAGACCATCGTGCCGGTGCTGGGCGTGCCGGTGCCGAGCCGCCATCTCAACGGGCAGGATTCGCTGCTCTCCATCGTGCAGATGCCGCGCGGCATCCCGGTGGCCACCTTTGCGATCGGCGCGGCCGGCGCGGTCAATGCAGCCCTGTTCGTCGTTGCCTTGCTCGCCGCGCACGATCCGATCCTTGCGGACGCGCTCGACCAGTTCCGCGCGCTCCAGACCCAGACGGCCAGCGGCATGAAACTGCCGCTCTGAGGTGACGCCAAGGTGACGCGTCCCCTGCCGCCGGGCTCCTGGCTCGGCATGATGGGCGGCGGCCAACTCGGCCGCATGTTCTGCATGGCCGCGCACAGCCTCGGTTACCGCGTCTGCGTCCTGGACCCGGGGGCCCACAGTCCTGCCGGCGAGGTCGCCGAGCGCCACCTGCGCGCCGATTACCTCGATGAGTCGGCGCTGACGGAGATGGCGGCGTTGTGCCGGGCGGTCAGCACCGAATTCGAGAACGTCCCGGCCGACGCGCTGGCTCGGCTGGCGCGCGACTGCCGGGTGACGCCGGGCGCGGACGCGGTACGCATCGCCCAGGATCGCATCGCCGAGAAGCGTTTCATCGAGTCCTGCGGCGTCCCGGTAGCTCCCTACCGCGCCATCCGCCGCCCGGCGGACCTGGAGGACATCGACGCTTCGCTGCTGCCCGGCATCCTGAAGGTGGCGAGACTCGGCTACGACGGCAAGGGACAGGCGCGGGTGGCGAGCCTGCCCGAGGCGATTGCGGCGCTGCAGGCGTTTTCGCCCGCGGCCGGCAGCGGGGCCGCGAAGCCGCAAGCGGGCGGCGAGGCCGCGGCCTTCGTGTCCTGCGTCCTGGAAAAGCAGCTGGACCTGGCGATGGAGATATCGGTGATCGTCGCCCGCACGCATGACGGCCGGCGCGCCACGTTTCCGATCTCGCAGAACGTCCATCGCGACGGCATTCTCGCGGTGTCGACGGTGCCCGCGCCGATCGACGAGGCGCTCGCTGGTGACGCGCGGGCGGCAGCATCGACGCTTGCCGAGCACCTGCAGTACGTCGGTGTCCTGTGCGTCGAGTTCTTCGTGCTCGCCGACGGCCGTCTGCTGGTCAACGAGATGGCCCCGCGTCCCCATAATTCCGGGCATTACAGCATCGAGGCCGCCGTCACCAGCCAGTTCGAGCAGCAGGCGCGAGTGATGGCCGGGCTGCCGCTTGGCGACACGCGGCTGCTGGCGCCGGCGGTGATGCTCAACATCCTTGGCGATGCCTGGTTCACCAGTGGCACGCGGCAGGAGCCTGACTGGGCGGCGGTGCTGGCCCATCCGGGCGCCAAGCTCCATCTCTACGGCAAGCAGGAACCACGGCCCGGCCGCAAGATGGGGCATGTGACCGTGCTGGCTGCGACGGCCGCGCAGGCGCGCGCCGAGGCGGGCGCGATTGCACCCCTGATCGCGCAGCGCCCGCAATGATCGATCAACCGGAACCGACGGGAATCGCCGGCGCGATCCTGGACGATGCGGTGGCTGCGCTGGCTGCCGGCGAGGTGGTCGGCCTGCCTACCGAGACGGTGTATGGCCTGGCAGGAGATGCCGGCAGCCGCTCAGCCGTCGAGAAGATCTACCGCATCAAGGGCCGTCCGGCCGACCATCCGCTGATCGTGCACGTCCTCGGCGATGCGCAGGCACGGCAGTGGGGAGCGTGGAACGACGCCGCACAACGGCTGGCAGACGCATTCTGGCCGGGGCCGCTGACGATCGTCCTGCGCCGGCTGATCGGTGCGCCGCCCTGGGCGTGCGCCGGCCAGCCGACGATTGCGCTGCGATGTCCTTCCCATCCGATCGCCCGGGCGGTACTGGCCCGGCTGTTGCCGCAGGGCATTTCCGGCGTCGCCGCCCCCTCCGCGAACCGCTTCGGGCGTGTCAGCCCTACCTGCGCGGCGCACGTTCGGGCCGACCTGGGCAACGAAGTGACGATCGTGCTCGAAGGCGGAGACGCCGAGGTCGGCATCGAATCCACCATCGTCGACCTCTCCCGGGGCCGGCCCTACCTGCTGCGCCCCGGGCATCTCGGGGCGGATGCCCTGGCGGCGGTGCTCGGCGAACCGGTGGCCGCAGCGGACAGCGCGGCGCCGAAAGTCTCGGGAAGCCTCGCTTCGCACTATGCGCCGATGAAGCCACTTCGCCTGGTCGCGTCATCGCAGCTGGACGCGGCGCTGGCGCAGGCGCTGGCGGCTGGCCACCGGGTGGCGGTGTGCAGCGTCGTGCGCCCGCAGGGTGAAGGTCACGGCGTCGTCTGGCGGTCGCGCTCCGCGTCGGTCGACGAGGTGGAGCGCGACCTGTACCGCGCAATGCGCGAGCTCGACGCTGCGCAGGTGGACCTGATCCTGATGGAGTCGCCGCCGGGCGAGCCTGCCTGGTCGGCCGTGAACGACCGGCTGGAGCGGGCCGCCGCGCCGCGCTGACTGGCTGCCGGCGCAGCTTCGGCCGGCCCCTCATCGACTAGAATCGCCGATCCTCGTCCGGGAACAGGAACCGCCATGAGCCTGCTCAACATCATCACGAGCGAACTGATCGATGTCATCGAATGGACGGATGACTCGCGCGACACGCTGTCCTATCGCTGGCCTGACGAAGACAAGGAGATCAAGAACGGCGCGCAGCTGGTCGTGCGGGAGTCGCAGCTCGTGCAATTCGTGGCCGCCGGCCGGTATGCGGATCTTTTCGTGCCGGGCAAGCACACGCTGGCGACCGGGAACGTGCCGATCCTCTCCACCATTCTGGGCTGGAAGTACGGCTTCCAATCGCCGTTCAAGTGCGACGTCTACTTTCTCAACACCAGGCTGTTCACCGGCAACAAGTGGGGCACCGCCAACCCGGTGATGATGCGCGACCGGGATTTCGGCGTCGTCCGGCTGCGGGCCTTCGGGACCTATGACTTCCGCATCGTCGAAGCGCCGAAGTTCCTGCGAGAGGTGGCCGGTACCGACCAGAATTTCCGGCTCGACGAGTTCGCCGACACCATGCGCTCTCGCATGGTCAGCGTGTTCACCGAGGCGCTGGCGCGCGCCGGCGTGCCGGTGCTGGATGTCGCGCAGCGCTATGCCGAACTCGGTGAGGCCCTGCTGATGATCATCAACCCGGCGATGAGGGAGAAGTACGGGCTCGAGGTCACCAGCTTCATTCTCGAGAACGTTTCGGTGCCGCCGGAGGTGGAGCAGGCGGTGGACAAGCGCTCGAGCATGAGCGTGATCGGCAACCTCAACGATTACGTCAAGTACCAGATGGGCGTCGCCATGGGGCAGGGTGGCGAGGCTGGTGCGGCGGCAACCCTGCCGGCGCAGATGGCGATGGGCTTCGGAATGGCGCAGGAGATGATGCGCAGCATGCAGCCGGGCGCCCATCCGCCGGCAGGTGCCGCGTCGGGGTCGCCGATCGGGGGGGCCGCTGCCCGTGCCGAGGGTGGCGCTGGCGGGCTCGAGGTGCTGACGCCGGAGCAGGCAGCGCAGACACTCGCTGTGCCGGTGGAGGACGTCATGGCTGCAATCGCCGCCGGCGACCTGAAGGCGCGAAAGATCGGCAGCGCCCACCGGATCGCGCGTGCCGCCCTGGAAGAATTCCTGCGCGGCTGACGCCTCACGCCCTTCCCCGCCCGGTTCTCGACGCCCCGTGGAGCAGGCAGCAGCCCAGGATGCCGGCAAGCCGCTGACCGTCGGCAAGCGCCCGTGCCCCGAGTGCGGCGCCGACCTCGAATGGAGTCCTGAACGGCAGTCCCTGGCATGCGCTTACTGCGGCACCGTGCTGCCGCGGTCGCCGGCACGGATGGCCGACCCGGCGGATGCGGTGGCAGATCAGGACCTCGAGGCTGCCCTGCGTGACCCGTCCCTTGCGCGCGGCTGGGGCGACGACCGGCGGGAAGTCCAGTGCCAGAGCTGCCAGGCGATTTCAGTATTCGTGGACGGTCGCGTGGCGCAGCGCTGCGATTTCTGCGGCTCGCCTTCCATCATCGCCCACGAAGAACACGGCGACGCAATCACCCCGCAGAGCATCCTGGCGTTCAAGTATGACGAAGGCCAGATCCGCGAACGGATCCGCACGTGGTACGGCTCGCGATGGTTTGCGCCCAGCCGCCTCAAGTCGGCGGCGCTGACCGACACCTTGCACGGTGTGTACCTGCCTTACTGGACCTTCGATGCGCAGGTCTTCGCGCAGTGGCGCGCGGACGCAGGGTATTTCCACTACGAGTCCCAGGCAGTGCGCAGCGCCACCGGCCAGACCGAGGCGCGGCAGGTGCAGCGGGTGCGCTGGGAACCGGTGGCCGGCAGTCTCGAGCATTTCTTCGACGACGTGCTCGTGCCGGGGACACACGGGGTTCATCCCCGGCTGCTGGGCAGGATCGAGCCGTTTCCGACGGTGACCGACCTGAAGC
>JACCRJ010000221.1 GCA_013813615.1 Lautropia sp.
ACGTGAAGGCGTCCGGGCCGTCGGCTGCTGCCGGCAGCCTCTCCGGCGGTAACCTGCAGAAGTACATCGTCGGGCGGGAGATGATGAAGAGCCCGCCGATCCTGGTGATTGCGCAGCCCACCTGGGGCGTCGACGTCGGCGCGGCCGCCCAGATCCGCCAGGCGCTGGTCAACCTGCGCGATGCCGGCTCGGCGGTACTGGTGGTGTCCGAGGAACTGGAAGAGCTCTTCGAGATCTGCGATGCGTTGCACGTGATCGCCGGTGGCCGGCTGTCGACGCGGATCCCCATCGCCGAGGCCACGGTGGAGCTGATCGGGGAGAAGATGTCGTGATCCGGCTGCAGCGTCGGGCGGCGCCGTCGCGCTGGATGGTGCTGCTGTCGCCGGTGCTGGCGCTGGCCGTCACCTCGCTGTTCGGCGTGCTGCTGTTCACCTTCCTCGGCAAGGATCCGGCCGCCGGGCTGCGCGTGTTCCTGTTGACACCGCTTGAGAACGTCCGCGGCTGGTCTGAGGTCGGCCTCAAGATGACGCCGCTGCTGTTGTGCGCCGTCGGTCTGGCCATCTGCTACCGGGCCAACGTCTGGAATATCGGCGCCGAGGGCCAGCTGGTTGCCGGCGGCCTTGCCGCCGGCGCAACCGCGCTGCTGGCCACGCCCGACTCGCCCAGGCTGTTCGTCGTGCTCGTGGTCCTCGCCGGCATGGCCGCAGGAGCATGCTGGGCGGCGCTCACCGCCTGGCTGCGCGACCGCTTCAACGCCAACGAGATCCTGGTGAGCCTGATGCTCACCTACGTCGCTCAGCTGTTGCTGCTCTACCTGGTGCACGGCGCGTTGAAGGATCCCCAAGGCTACAACTTTCCCTACAGCAGGATGTTCGAAGCCGCCGCCGGGCTGCCGCGGCTCCTGCCGCCCAACCGCGTTCACATCGGCTTTGCCGTCGCCTGCGGAGTCGCGGTGCTGGCCTGGGTCTTCGTATTCCGCTCCCGTCTCGGTTTCCAGCTGCTGACGGCCGGCGAGGCGCCGATGGCGGCGCGCTATGCCGGTTTCAGCACCCGCCTCGGCATCTGGATGTCGCTGCTGATCTGCGGCGCGCTGGCCGGGCTGGCCGGCGCGTTCGAGGTGGCGGGCCCGATCGGGCAGCTCACGCCCAGCATTTCTCCCGGCTACGGCTTTGCGGCGATCATCGTGGCCTGGCTCGGCCGGCTCAATCCGATCGGCTGCATTCCCGCGGCGTTCCTGATGGCGATGATCTACATCGGCGGCGAGCTCTCGCAGTCCCGGCTGGGCCTGCCCACCGCCATCACCGGCGTCTTTCAGGGAATGCTGCTGTTGGCCCTGCTGTGTGCCGACACCTTCATCCACTACCGCCTCAGCTGGAAATCATGGAAGCCGTCGCCGCGCTGATCGCCGCCACCCTGAGCGCCGGCACGCCGCTGCTGCTCGCCGCGCTGGGCCTGCTCGTCAACGAGCGGTCAGGGGTGCTGAACCTGGGCGCCGAAGGCATGATGCTGATCGCCGCCGCCGTCGGCTTCGCCGCCGGATTCCACAGCGGCAGCGTGACGGTGGCGCTGTGCGCAGGAGCGGCGGCGGGCGTGGCGGTCTCCCTGGTCTTCTCGCTGCTGGCGGTGGGTCTTGCCACCAATCAGTACGCGACCGGCCTCGCGCTGACCCTTTTCGGCGCCGGTCTCTCTGCCTTCATCGGCCTGCCCTACGTCGGCAAGACGCTGCCGGCCGCGGGCGGCGCATGGCCGGGCGTGGCCTGGCTGGCGGAGTTGCCGTTCTTCGGGGCCGCCTTCTTCAGGCTGCATCCGGTGGTGTACATGGCGCTGGTCCTGACCGCGGCGGTGGCATGGCTCCTGACCCGCACCCGCGGCGGACTGGTGATCCAGGCGGTCGGGGAAGCGCCGGAGGCCGCCCATGCGGTCGGGCTGCCGGTGCGGGCGGTCCGCATCGCGGCCGTTTCCTTCGGCGGCGCCTGCTGCGGGCTCGCGGGCGCCTACCTGTCGTGCGTCTATACGCCGCTGTGGGTCGACGGCATGGTGGCCGGGCGCGGCTGGATCGCGCTCGCTTTGACCACCTTTGCGACCTGGCGGCCCTGGCGGGTTGCGCTCGGAGCCTACCTTTTCGGCAGTGTTACGATGATCCAGTTCTATCTGCAGGCCGAGGGCGTGCAGATTGCCTCGCAACTGCTGTCGATGCTGCCCTACCTGGCCACGGTGGTCGTGCTGGCGGTGATCTCGCGCAATCCGGTGTTCATCCGGCTGAACATGCCCGCCAGCCTCGGCAAGCCGTTCAGGGGCGGATGAGCATCGACGACCAGGGAAGTGACGATGTCGAATGACGATGATTTCAGCCGGTGGATCCTGGGCCTTCCCAAGGCGGAACTGCACCTTCATATCGAGGGCTCGCTGGAGCCCGACATGATGTTCGCGCTGGCGCAGCGCAACCAGGTCAAGCTGCCGTACGACAGCGTCGAGGCGGTGCGGGCGGCCTACCAGTTCGAAGACCTCCAGTCCTTCCTCGACCTCTATTACGCCGGGGCGGACGTGTTGCGCACCGAGCAGGATTTCTTCGACCTGTGCTGGGCCTATCTGGTTCGCGCCAAGGCGGACGGCGTGGTGCATGCCGAGATTTTCTTCGACCCGCAGACGCACACCGGGCGCGGCATACGCTTCGAAACGGTGCTGGACGGGCTCGCGGCGGCACTGAAGAAGGGCGAGACGGAACTCGGCATCAGTTCACGGATCATCATGTGCTTCCTGCGGCATCTGTCAGAAGATGAGGCGTTCAAGACACTCTCCCAGGCGCGGCCCCATGCGTCGAGGATCGCCGGGGTCGGCCTGGACTCGTCGGAGAAGGGCAACCCGCCGTCCAACTTCGCCCGCGTCTTCGACGCATGCGCCGCGCTCGGCTGGCACCTGGTAGCCCATGCCGGCGAAGAGGGGCCGCCGGAATACGTCCTCGAAGCGCTGGACGTGCTGAAGGTTGAACGGATCGACCACGGCGTGCGCAGCGAATCGGACCCGGCGCTGATGCAGCGGCTGGCGCGCAGCCGGATGCCGCTCACCGTTTGCCCCCTGTCGAACGTGAAGCTTCGGGTTTTTCCGGACTTGGCGTCGCACAACCTCAAGCGGATGCTCGACCTGGGGCTCAACGTCACGATCAACTCCGACGACCCCGCCTACTTCGGCGGCTACGTCGGTGAAAACTATCTCCAGGTGGTGCATGCGCTGAACCTGGGCAGGGACGACGTCCTCAGGCTCGCCCGCAACAGCCTCGAGTCCAGTTTCGTCTCCCGGGAGGTGAAGGCGGGCTGGGTTAAGGAGTTGCAGCAGCATCGTTGACATTTCGACGCGTCGGGAAATTCCTTCGATGAAGAATTCACAAGGGTGCCGCTTTGCGCCTGCTAGTATTGGCCATCGATTCGCATCGCGGGGCAGCGCGCTTGCGATGACGCGCGAATCGGCCAACATTCCAGGAGTTCCCAGATGAAGCCCACCCGCCATGTGATGCTGGTGTTTCTTGCGGCGACCATGATCGGCGCCGCTGGTTGCGACAACAAGGGCGCCATGGCGCCCGCCGTCGCAGTGCCCGCGACCGCATTGCCTCTGGCTGCCGCTGCGGCGGCGGCAAAGGCGGCCACGGCGGCTGGAACTCCTTCAACCGCAGCTTCGTCCGCGGGGCAGCAGGCGAGTGGGAACATCGTGCTGACCCAAGCCACGCCGGCCGGCGCTGCAGCCGGCGCGGGGCCACTCAAGGTCGCCTTCGCCTATGTCGGTCCGGTCGGAGACGGCGGCTGGACCTTCGCCCATGATCGTGGCCGCAAGGAGATGGAAGCAGCGCTCGGCGGCAAGGTGAAGAGCACCTACGTCGAGAGCGTCCCGGAGAACGCCGATGCGGAGCGCGTGCTGCGGGACCTTGCCGCTCAAGGCAACAAGGTGATCTTCGGCACCACCTTCGGCTACATGGAAACGATGGTCCGCCTGGCCAAGGAGTTTCCGGACGTCAAGTGGGAGCATGCCACCGGCTTCAAGTCGGGCGGTAACCTGCGTGCCTACGACGTGCGGGCTTACCAGGGGGCCTATCTGGCGGGGATCATCGCCGGCAAGATGACCCGCACCGACACCCTGGGTTTCGTCGCCTCGGTTCCGATACCGGAGGTGGTGCGCAACATCAACGCCTTCACGCTTGGCGCGCAGTCGGTCAACCCGTCGGTCAGGACCAAGGTTGTCTGGATCAACAAGTGGTTCGACCCTGGCCGCGAATCGGAGGCGGCGCAGTCGCTGATCAATGGGGGCGCCGACGTGCTGCTGCAGAACACCGACTCGTCCGCGCCGCTGCAGGTCGCGGAGAAAGCCGGCAAGTACGGCTTCGGCTGGGATAGCGACATGAAGGGCTACGGCCCGAAGGCGCATCTCGGCTCGTCGATCATCAACTGGGCTCCGTACTACACCAAGGCGGTGCGCCAGGTGCTGGACTCCACCTGGAAGGTCGAGACCAACTGGTGGGGCATCAAGGAGGGCGCCATCGACCTGGTCAACATTTCGGATGTGGTGCCGGCGGACGTTCAGGCGTTGGTCGAGGAGAAGAAGAAGGCGATAGCCGACGGCAGCTTCAGGATCTGGAAGGGTCCGATGCTCAGCTCGGACAACAAGGAAGTCCTGCCGACCGGCGCCGTCGGCGACGACAAGTTCGTCAGCAGCATCATGTTCTACGTCAAGGGCGTCGAAGGCAAGGTGCCGACCAACTGAGCGAGAGCCTTCGCAGCACCCGGCAGCCCGGGGCCGCAGCCCTGCAGTTGCGCCTGTGGTCGCCCTTGACAGCTGGCGCAGCGGCAGCCGATCCGCAGCCTGCCGCCGGTCCGGTCGGTTAAGATCGTTGCTTCGGTCCACCGTAGAATCGCCGGCGGGTCCGGTTGGCATAGCCGGCAGCACGCGTCGTTCGTGAGCCGGCTCAAAGGTAAGCTGCTTGAACAACCACCATAGAAACCGCATCAGGGCAGTGGCCGCCTCTGGTGCCGGCCTGTTACTGGCATCGCCAGCTGGCCGGCTGCTGGCGC
>JACCRJ010000227.1 GCA_013813615.1 Lautropia sp.
GACGGCTGATAATCTGGCCTGTAGCAAGGATCGCCTGTGCGCTGCTCGGCTGCCCCGGTACAGTTCTCGCTCACTCCGTGTTTCAAGGCGTCGGAAATTTCTACGGCGGTTTCCTGCATCCGGCCGGGGTGCCGGCGCATCTCCTGGCGCTGCTGGCGGTTGGACTGTTTGTGGGGCAGCGCGGCTGGCAGTACACCGTGCAAGCTCTACGTCTCTTCATTCTCTCCTGTGTCGGCGGGTTGGCGCTTGCGTGGGCGGGGGTGGAACTCCCTGCAGTTCTGCCGCTTCTGACGGGAGCCGCTGTCCTCGGCGTGCTGGTGGCGGCAGGGTTGAGGGTACCTCCGAAAGCCGGTCTGGCGCTGGCGGTCTGGGTGGGATTTTTCATCGCGCTTGACTCGGCGCCGGACGGACTCGAGGGCGCGGCCAGGCTTGCTGCGCTCGGGGGCACCGCCCTCGGTGCCAGTGCAGCCTTCATCTGGGTGAGTGCTCCCGTGAGCGCCTTGTCTCGCCCCTGGCAACTCATTGCCATACGTGCTGCAGGATCCTGGGTTGGTGCAAGCGCTCTGCTGGTGCTTGCGCTCGCAGCCACCGGTAGACCCATGAGCGCATTCTGAGTCATGCGCCGGCAATGGAAATCCGCACCCCTGCGTACCGCCTTGACCGCGGGCCTGGCGGCAGCAGTGATCGTGGGTTCTGCCTGGTATGTCGCCTCGGAACCGCCACGGACGGGCGACGGAGTACCAACTTACACGCCCGCCTCCGCCGATGAGGTTGTCGAGCGTTTACAAGGACACTCGGCTGCTTCCAAACGCGACCTCAGGGCGCGATTGGCGGCTTCGGCGTCGCCAACGCAAGACATCGATACGTCGGTCACCCTTGCACGCCGTCACTATGACCGCGCGCGCAGCGAAGGAGATCCCCGCGAGGTGGGGCTGGCGCAGTCAGCGCTCGGCCATTGGCGGAATCAACCCGATGCGCCGATACCGGTGTTGCTGATGAGAGCGGCTATTCGACAGTATCAGCATGATTTCGCGGGTGCCCTGCTGGATCTCGAGCGGGTTGTTTCTGCCGAGCCTGCCAACATCCAGGCATGGTTGTCGAAGGCCGCGATCCAACAGACCGTGGGACGGCTGGACGACGCTGCGATAAGCTGTGGTCGAGTCGTAACCCTGTCGAATCATGTTGCCGGCCATGTCTGCCTGGCCGATCTGGGCAGCCTGAAGGGCGACCAATCCGCCTTGGACGGCGTCGGCCGCCAATTGGAGGGCCGCCAGGTAGCTCCCGGCGAGCAGGGCTGGATTCTGACCGTCCTGGCCGAAATGGCCGAGCGGCTCGGTCGCACCGACGACTCGGAAAAGCTGTTCAAACGTGCAATCGCCGCCGATCCTGCCAGTTACCAGAGAGTCGCTTACGCGGACTTTCTGTTGCTCCAGGGGAGGGTAGGGGAAGTCGAAGCTGTACTGAAGTCTTCCCCCGCAACCGACGCGGTGGCGTTGCGTCGGGCAATCGCCCTCAAGCGCAGCAACGACCCCCGCGCCGGGGCCGAGATCGCCGCGTTGCGCCAACGCTTCGAGTCCTCCCGGAACCGCAGCGATTCCCTGCATCTGCGGGAGATGGCGCGGTTTGCGCTGGAAATCGACAGCGATCCCGATGCCGCCCTGACTCTGGCGCAACAGAATTGGGCATTGCAGAAGGAGCCTGCCGACGCCTTGCTTCTGGCAGGCGCGGCCGCGGCCGCGGGAAGACCTCAAGACGCTGCGCCGGTTCGGGACTTCATGCGCGATCCAGGCTTGTTTGATGTGCGGCTCAATGCGCTTCTCTAAGGCGGTCGTGCTGGGCATGGCTTGGGTGCTGCTGTGCGTCGGCACGCAACCCGCGTATGCGCACAAGGCTAGCGACGCGTTCATCGATCTCAGACAGGACGGCGCAGCGATTGCGGTGCGATGGGATATCGCGCTTCGCGACCTCGACCAGGTGCTCGACCTGGATACCGATGCCAATGGCACGCTCACGTGGGGCGAAGTCGAGCGGCAGCAGCCCGCCGTTGGGGACTACGCACTTGGAGCGATCCACCTGGCTACAGAGGCGGGTCCTTGTCGCAACTCCCCCCCGTCGTACCACGTCGCTCGGCGCGAAGACGGCGTCTATGCTGTGCTGCGCTGGCGCGCCGCGTGTCCGCTTGCGGAACCCGAGGTCAGGATCCAGTACCGGTTCCTGATGAACATCGACCCGACCCACCGCCTCATAGTCGCCGCGCCCGGCACCGAGGTTGCGCTGAAAACGCTGAGGCCATCGGATGAGTACCAGCCGATAAGCCTGCGGACTGCCGCGCCAGGCGACGACCGCAATGATCTGGGCGGCTTTTTCGTCGAAGGCTTCCGGCACATCCTTTACGGTTTCGACCATGTCGCCTTTCTACTGGCCTTGCTGATACCGGCTATCGCGGTAGCAGCCGTCACTGAACGACGCCTCGCCTCCACCATGGGTGAATTGCTGGTGATGGTCAGCGTCTTCACGCTGGCCCATTCCATCACCCTGGGACTGACGGCTCTGAATCTGATCAGCCTGCCTTCGCGACTGGTAGAAAGCCTTGTGGCCTTATCGGTTGTCGTGGCGGGCGTGCACGGTCTGCTGACCGGAATGGCTGGCGCCGATCATGTCACAACCCGGGGACGTTCCCTCGGCAGCTGGAGGGGGGCAGTTCCCTTGTGGATCGTTTTTGCCTTCGGCTTGATCCATGGCATCGGCTTCGGTGCAGCCCTTGGCGGAGCCGGGTTCGGCGGGCGAACCGCGCTATCCGCGCTATTGGGCTTCAACCTGGGGGTTGAAGCAGGGCAGTTGGCGGTGTTGGCGGTGGCTTTTCCGCTGGCTTGGGCGCTCAAGTCGGGCGCCGGATTTCGACGAGTCCTTCTTCCGGGCGCTGCCATCGCCATCGTGCTTGCCGGCGTGCTGTGGTTCGTGGCCAGGGCGTTTGACGTCCACATCGCCGAGGGACTGTTCTCAAGTTAGCTACCAAGGGAGGCCCCCCGGCTCAGCCGGGGAGGCAGTAGAAGTTTGACTTTTCAGGAAGTTGTCCACCGTAGAAACTTCAAGACGTGAGCCGCCAAGCACACGAAAGGAAGAATCACGATGGACAAGTTCGAAAGTTTGAGCCATACGGCATGGGACTGCAAATATCACGTCATCTTCATTCCGAAGTGTCGACGAAGAACGCTGTACCGCCAACTCAGGCAGCATCTCGGGGAGGTGTTTCGCAAGCTCGCGTCGCAGAAGGAGAGCCGGGTCGAGGAAGGGCATCTGATGCCGGATCACGTGCACATGATGCTGGCGATACCGCCCAAGTACGCGGTCTCGCAGGTAGTGGGATTCATCAAGGGCAAGAGTGCGATTCATTTGGCGCGGGTGTATGGCGAACGCAAGCAGAACTTCGTGGGGCAGCACTTCT
>JACCRJ010000231.1 GCA_013813615.1 Lautropia sp.
CAGGCGTCACGCCGCCGCACCGCCCGCCTCGACCTGGACTGAAACTCGATGACCCTGCCCGAGCTATGCATTCGCCGGCCGGTCTTCGCGACCGTGCTGTCGCTGGTCATCCTGCTGGTGGGCCTGATCTCGTACGACCGGCTGGCGGTACGGGAATACCCGCGCATCGACGAACCGATCGTCAGCGTAACCACGACCTACCGCGGCGCCTCGGCTGAAGTTGTCGAGTCGCAGGTGACCAAGATCCTGGAAGACTCGCTCTCCGGCATCGAAGGCGTGCAGTTGATGAGTTCCCGAAGTCGCTCCGAGCAGAGCCAGATCAACGTGCGCTTCGAGTTGTCCCGCAGCCCCGATTCGGCCGCAGCCGACGTGCGTGACAAGGTGTCGCGGGTCCGGGGGCGGCTGCCGGACGAGGTGGAAGAGCCGGTGATCGCCAAGGTCGAAGCGGACTCGCAGTCGGTCATCAACATATCGGTCGAGGCCGGTACGCTGAACCCGCTGGAGGCGTCCGACTACGTCGCCCGCTATGTGAAGCCGCGGATCTCGGTGCTGCCGGGCGCCGCGGATGTGCGCATATTCGGCGAGCGGCTGGTCTCGATGCGCATCGACCTGGACCGCACCCGCCTTGCCGGCTACCGGCTCACGGTTCAGGATGTGGAGGATGCCGTCAGGCGCCAGAACGCGGAGATTCCCGCGGGGCGGATCGAATCCGCGTCCCGCGAGTTCACCGTGGTGGCGGAGACGGACCTGCGCACGCCGGAGCAGTTCGCCCAGATCATCGTCGCCCACGTCGGCGGCTATCCGGTGCGCCTGCAGGATCTCGGCACGGTCAGCATCGGCGCGGTCAACGAGCGCACCATCTCCCGCTTCAACGGCAAACCGTCGCTCAACATCGGCGTCATCAAACAGGCGACCGCCAACCCGCTCGACCTGTCCAAGGCGGTGCGCGCGGAAGTCGCGCTGATCAACGAGAACCTGCCGTCGGGGATGAAGCTGATCATCGCCTACGACACCTCCACCTTCATCGACCGTGCCATCTCCTCCGTCTTCACCACGATCGGCGAGGCGATCATCCTCGTCGTGCTGGTGATCTTCTTCTTCCTGCGCAGCCTGCGCGCGACAATCATCCCGATCGTCACCATCCCGGTCTCGCTGATCGGCGCGTTCGCGCTGATGTATGCCGCCGGCTTCACCGTCAACACCCTGACCCTGCTTGCCATGGTGCTCGCCATCGGACTGGTGGTGGATGACGCCATCGTCGTGCTGGAGAACATCTTCCGCCACATGGAAGAAGGCATGACGCGGATGCAGGCTGCGCTGCAGGGCTCTCGCGAAATCGCCTTCGCCGTCATCGCGATGACGCTCACCCTCGCCTCGGTATTCGCGCCACTTGCATTCGCCACCGGCCGCACCGGGCGCTTGTTCATCGAATTCGCGCTGACCCTGGCGGGCGCCGTGATGGTGTCGGGCTTCATCGCGCTGACCCTGACGCCGATGATGTGCTCGCTGCTGCTGCGTCACGAGACCAGGCACTCCTGGGTCTACAACAAGGTGGAGATCTTCCTCAACGGCGTCACCGGCGCCTATCGGCGGGCGCTCACGGGGGCGCTGCATGCGCGCTGGGTGGTGGTGGTCGGCTGGTTGCTGACGCTGGCCGCGGGCGCCCTGCTCTTCACGTCCCTGAAGTCGGAGCTGTCGCCGCTCGAGGATCGCGGGCTGATCTTCGGCGTGGTCTCCGCTCCCCAGGGCGCAACGCCGCAATACACGGCGGACCAGCTGAAGCCGCTGGAGGCCTTCTACAGCCAGATTCCCGAAGCCTTCGGCTACACCGCCATTTCCGGCTTTCCCACCGTAGTCGACGGCACCACGGTCCTGCGCCTGAAGCCGTGGGAGGAGCGGGCCAAGAAGCAGCAGGAGATTGCCGAAGAACTTCGGCCGAAGATGGCGTCGATACCGGGCGTGCTGGCCTTTCCGATCAACCCGCCGTCGCTGGGACAGAGCTTCCGCTCGACGCCGATCGAATACGTCATCATGGCCCAGGTGCCCTACGCGGAACTGCAGCGCATGGTCGACCGCTTCCTCGACGAGGCGGGCAAGTTCCCCGGCGCGCTGAACCTGCAGACCGACCTGCGCCTGAACACGCCGGAGGTGCGGGTCAACATCAATCGCGACAAGCTCGGCGACGTCGGCGTCAATGTCGACACGATCGGGCGCACGCTGGAAACCATGCTCGGCGGGCGGCAGGTCACCCGGTTCAAGCGTGAGGGCGAGCAGTACGACGTGATCATCCAGGTGGAGCCGCTGGCGCGTTCGTCGCCGTCGGACATCAGCGAGATCTACGTGCGCGGGCGCGGCGGGGAGATGGTGCAGCTGGCCAACATCGTGCAGGTCAAGGAAGGCGTCGCGCCGCAATCGCTGAACCACTTCCAGCGACTGCGGGCGGTCAAGATCACCGGCACGCTCGCGCCCGGCTACTCCATCGAGGAAGTCCTCGACGCGTTCGACGCAGCCGCGAAGA
The DNA here is from genome assembly GCA_013813615.1 of Lautropia sp. Taxonomy (GTDB): domain Bacteria; phylum Pseudomonadota; class Gammaproteobacteria; order Burkholderiales; family Burkholderiaceae_E; genus Lautropia. Next base: position 2,519 of record JACCRJ010000231.1, read on the forward strand.
CGACGCTGGGCGCGTCGGCTCAGATCGGGCTGGACGGCCAGTCGCGGGAGTTCCGCGCCTCCGGCAGCGAGATCTACCTGGTCTTCGTGCTGGCGCTGTTCTTCATCTACCTGGTGCTGTCGGCGCAGTTCGAGAGCTTCGTCGCACCCTTCGTGATCATGCTGTCGGTGCCGCTGTCGATGACCGGCGCGCTGTTCGCGCTCTGGCTCACCGGGGGAACCCTCAACATCTACAGCCAGGTCGGGCTCATCACGCTGGTCGGGCTGATCACCAAGCACGGCATCCTGATCGTCGAGTTCACCAACCAGCTGCGCGCCAAAGGCCTGGGCTTGATGGAAGCGGTGACGGAGTCCGCCACCATGCGCCTGCGCCCGATCCTGATGACCACCGGCGCCATGGTGCTCGACGCCCTGCCCCTGGCCCTCGCCACCGGCGCCGGCGCGGAGTCGCGGATGCAGATCGGCTGGGTGATCGTCGGCGGCATGTCTTTCGGCACGCTGCTCACGCTCTTCGTGGTGCCGGTGGCCTATTCGCTGCTCGCGCGCAAGGCGCATGTGGAGGCGCACGGCATGGAGGCGCCGCCGGTGACGCCCGCCGCGGCGCACGGCACGATTTAGCCGCCGTCTTCCCGGGCGGACTGCCGAGGCAGCCGCCTTCCCTGCCAACGCCTCCGCGGAACAAACTTGCCTGCCGTCGGCCAAAGGGTTAGGATTTGATAAAATATCAAAAGGGCAGAACATGAATCCAGACAATTCCCGCCGCGGTCTCCTCGTTCTCGGCGCTGCCGCCGTGGGTGCGCCGACCTTGTTGTTTCCGCCCGCAGGCGCCCAGTCCGCTCAGACGCTGCGCATAGGCCATGTGCTGGCTCCGTCGCACCAGTTCCACCAGGGATTGGAACTGGCGGCAAAGAAGCTGGCGGAAGACACCGGCGGGCGCCTGAAGCTGCAGGTGTTTCCATCCTCCCAACTCGGAACCGAACGCGACATGAACATCGCGATCCGGACCGGCGCTGTGGACATGCTGCTCGCCTCGCCAGGCGGCGCCAGCGTGCACCTGAAGGAGTTGGCGGTGCTTGAAGCGCCCTACCTGTTTCGCGACAACGCCCATTGGCAGGCCGTCGTCAACGGCCCCATCGGCGAGGAATGGAAGAAGAAAATCCAGGCCACCTCCAAGGTCCACATCGTCGGCTGGTTCCATCGCGGCACCCGGCATGTGATCTCCAAGGCGAAGCCGTACGAGACGATTCAGGCGATGGCCAGGCAGAAGATACGGGTGGCCGACCTGCCGCCCTACCCCCAGGTCTTCCGTGCCTTCGGGGCGGTACCGACACCCATCGCGTTCGCGGAAATGTATTCGGCGCTGCAATCCGGGATCGTCGACGGCGCCGACGTCCCGCTCGACACCATCGCATCGCAGAAGCTCCATGAAGTTTCCAAGTACGTGAATCTGATCGCCTGGTCCTTCGCGGCCCCTGGACCGATCCTGATGAGCGACGCTGCGTTCAGCCAGGCCGGAGCCGACGGCCAGAAGGCGCTGCAAGCCGCCATTGCCGCAGGCAGCGACTTCGTGACGAATGCTTTCACCGCCGGCGATGAAGCCGCCAAGAAGCATCTGGTCGCGAACGGCATGGTCCTGAACACGCCGACCGATCTCCCTGCCTGGCGGGCCGCCGCCGAAAAGGCGATTCCGGAGCTGTCGGCTACGTGGGGCGGCGACATGGCGGTATATCAGCGCATTCGCGCCTATGGCGCCTGAGGAAAGGGGCGGCCGCCACCCAGGGTGGCCGTTAAG
>JACCRJ010000239.1 GCA_013813615.1 Lautropia sp.
TCCTTGGGCCGCTCGATCGATTCATAGAGCTGCGCCAGAGCCACGCGCGCCGACACCGTGTCGCCGGCGACGAGCGACCCCATCAGGTAGGCTTCGGCCTTGCCCCACAGTCTCTCCGACGCGCAGACCCGCCCCAGCATCTCCAGCAGCTTCGGCTTGTCGCCATGTCGGGCGCGCCAGCGCTCGAGCTGCTCGAGCCGCTGACGCGGCGGCAAGGCAGCCATTGCACCATAGGCCTCCACGGTTGCCTCGTCGTATCCGGTGTCAAGCACCGCCAGCGCGATCTTGCGGGCGTCCTCAGGCGAGCCCGCCCGCGCCAGGGCGGCAACAGTCGGCGCAGCCAGTTCGGTCGCCTTGCGCTCGTCCGCGCGCAACGACTTCCAAAGCTCGCGGATGGCCCGGGCGTCGTTCTCCCGCGGAGCCAGCAGCTGACGGTAGGCGGTCAGGCGCAGGGACGCCGCTTCCGCGGCCGACATCCGGCCGCGCTTGCTCAACTGCCTAACCGTGTCCAGCACGCGATCCCAGCGGCCCGACTGCTGGTAGGCGCCCAGCGCGGCCTCCAGCGCAATCGGCTGCTGCGCACCGCCCGGCGTCATGCGGTCGACCGCATCCAGCGCTCGCGCCGGCTGCTGGTCATCCAGCGCGAATTCGGCCTGCACCATCAGGGCAGCCGCCTGGTCCCGGTTGGAGCCGGCGGCCTGACGTAGCCAGTCGTCGCGTCGCGCCGGCGCGCCCAGCCGGTGTGCCGACCTTGCTGCCACCAGGGAAGCCGCCGCGACGCCGTCGCCGCTGTCGGTGCTGGTGGAAGCAGCGGTCGCAGCGAGGCGTTCGGCGCGATCGTAGCGACCTTCGAACAGGGCCAGGACGGCCCCCTGCAGCGCCCGGCTGGAACGCTGCAGGCGCCGGCGCTCGCGATAGTTGCGGATTCTCTGTGGCATCGCGAACATTTTGCCGAGGGCCAAGAGTACGACGTGCAGTACGAAGAAAGCCAGCACCGTCAACACCAGCGCCATGTTGCTGGACAGTTCGATGCGGTACGGCGGCCAGAGGATGGCGATGTTGCCGTGGTTGGAGCGAAGCACCAGCGCCAGGACCACGGCGCCGGCAAAGGCCAGGAACAGCCAGATCGCTCCGCGCAGCATTACGAGCGCTTCTCGCTGGCGGCCCGCGCAGCCTTCACCGCGCCAATCGACTCTGCCAGCGACGGCAGGTTCAGAACCAGCGACTGTACCCGCAGACTCTGCAACGTGGTGATCGCGGTCTTCACGTCATGCTGCTCGGTGTCGTACAGGCGCTGCATCGACTCGACCACCCGGCTCAGGTCCTGCCTGAACAGTTCTTCGTGCCGGTTCAGGAGGTTGAGCCGTGCGTTCAGCAGCAGCAGTTTCAGGTTCTCGCGCGCCGCGTGCTTCTGCTCCGGCGACAACAGCAAGCTGTCGGGCTTGTCGATGCGCCGGATGGTCACCAGGCTGCGGAACTCGTCACGGACGGCGTCGAGGCCCCGGGCGCCGTTTTCGAGGGCGCTGGCGTAGAGGCGCCTGAGGGCCAGCCGGACTTTGCCTTCGTCGGCCGCCGGCGAGGCAGCCGGGCCGCCGGCGGGCGCACCTGCTGACGCCTCGGCAGGCGCCTGCGCCGGTTGCTGGCCAGGCTTCTGCGGGATCGACGTTCCCGCTGTCGCTGCCGTGCCTGGACTGCCTGGCGCTTCCTGGCCGGCGTCCGCCAGCAGCGGCAACCGGTCGATCCGGTTGATGATCTCGTCGAGGCGGGCCGCCGATCGGATCAGGTCGACTTCCGGCAGCGCCTTGAGCCGCTCGATGTCCTGCAGGATCAACCGGCGCGCGCCGATCGCTTGCGACTGCTCGCTTTCACCCAGGCGCCGTTCCGCATTTTGCAGGGCGAGCAGCGCCCCCTGCACGTTGCCGGTCAGCTCCAGGTGCTGATTCGCCATCAGCACCGATTGCTCGACTTCCGCCAGCACGCTGTCCCCGCGGCTCTTGGCGATCTCGTCGTAGAGGCTCGCGAGCTGCTCCTGCTGCGTCGCCGATTCCGCGATCTTGGCTTCAAGGGTCGAGCTGCGGGACAAGATCTGGTTCTGTGAGTCCCGCAGCGTCTTGAACTGCTCTTCCAGCCGGCTTGCGCGCTGTTCGGCTTCCTGCACGCGACGGGCGCTGTCCCGATCCGCCGCGAGGAAGCGCTGCTGCGTATACCACCAGCCCCCGGCCGCGAGAAGTCCAACCAGCAGGAGCATCAGCAACGGCCACAGCCTGGCACCACGCCTGGCGTCGCCTGCAGCTACGGGACCGACAGCGGGCGATGGCACCGGCGGCAGCGGTGTAGGAGTCATGCGCGGTAGAGGGGGCGGGGGCGGCGGAGGCGGCGAAGACGACAGAGGAGGAGGCGGCGGCGGTGAAGGGGGCAGTGGCGCCGACGCAGCCAGCGAAGCTCCTGGCGAAACTGGCGCCGGCGAAGCTCCGGGCGAAACTGGCGCCGAGGTCGCCGGCGAAGCTCCCGGCAACGTTGCGGCGGAAGGCGCCTGGGCCGCGCGGTGCGCGCT
>JACCRJ010000269.1 GCA_013813615.1 Lautropia sp.
TCCCAGAGGGCTGCGACTGTGAACAGCGCCCTGTCCTGTCGCTCGATCCGCCAACGCACTGCCTTGCCAGTTTCGTACTTGGGCTCAAAGAAGGCTTCCATGGGCACCAGGCCGAACTGGCGCCGCCGCCAGGGCCCACGAAAGGTCGGCCTCACGTCGGCGGTCTCTGAGCGGGCGTTGTAGGTCTTCCTGAAGTCCTTACCGTCCTTTGAGAAGTAGGGGACCATGCCGTGCGGCCCCGCCGGCACCACCTGCGCGCGTAGCTTGGCGTTGGGTGCCAGGACCCCAGGGAATCGGATCAGGTGCAGCCTCGGCCGCGGCACCAGCGCCGCCAGCCCGCTGCATGAACTCCAGCGGCGACATCACGATGTGGGTGGGGCCGTCGTGCCAGGGCGTCTTCAGCTTGAGCACGACATGCCTGGCGCTGTTGCACTGCACCCGCGCATTGGCCAATGCCGGGCGTGTGATGTAGCGGCAAAGCTGCTCCAGCCGCTGGCGCTCCTCGCCAGCGCAGCGCACCGTGCAGGCTGAAACCCTGCACGTCGGCACACAGCGCTTGGGTGAACGCGGCGCCTCGCGGCATGGCGCCTTGCACCGAGGCGCCTGCGCGCACATCACACAATGTATCGCCGGCTTCGAGCATCATCTCGTAGTGGAAGTCGCCGGTTCCGACGGGTCCATCCGGACAAGTTGGGATGGTGCGATGGATCGCGATCATCTCCGAGCCACGACTTTCGTGTTCAGCCGCGGGGATTTCCCTTCGAGCGCGGCGTGCGGGAATCCGAGCACGTGAAACTGGCCCCGAGCGGCGAAGTCTATGAGCTGACTGAACAGATCCGGCAAACCGTCGAGTCCATTCGAGACGGCCGTCCGTTGGTTTCGGCGGAGGATTCCCGCAAGCGCGTGATGTGCTGCCTCGAGGCTGAGCGCTCAATCCGCGAAGGGCGGGCAATTGCGCTAAGTTTCTGAACCGAGACGCATGCACGAGGCAGCCGTACGCGCCCGCTGCATCATGAACCCCAGATCGGATGCGAGCGCGATGAAACTGCAGCCGGCCTCGAGGTAACGCGTCGCGATCGCCTCGTCCGCGGCCAGCGCGCCGACCGCCTTGCCGGCACGGCGGGCGGCGGCGATCACCTTGCCGGCGAGTTCGTAGACCTTGGGATTCGTAACCTGGCCCAGCAGGCCCAGGTCGGCGGAAAGATCGGCCGGACCGATGAAGAGAGCATCGACGCCGTCAACCGATGCGATGTCGAAGGCCGCTTCAACGCCGCGAAGGGTCTCGATCTGCGCGATCAGCGCAATCTCGCTGCCGGCTTTGGCGAGATAGCCTTCGACGGCGCCGTAGCGGCTCGCGCGGTGCATCGCGGCCACGCCGCGCATGCCTTGTGGCGGATAGCGGGTTGCCGCGACCGCCTGGAGCGCGTCCTGCACCGTGTGGACCATGGGGAACATCAGCGTCTGCGCACCGACATCCAGTACCTTCTTGACCGTGACCGGGTCGGGACCCGGCACCCGCACAACGGCGGCACAGGCGGGGTTGCCAGCGATCGCCTGCATCTGGGCGCGAGCACCGCCGACGTCGGCGGCTGAATGTTCCATGTCGACGACCAGGAAATCGAAGCCCGCCCAGGACATCGCCTCGGCGCTGACCGGGTTGTCCATCATCAACCAGCTGCCGACAGGCAGCTTGCCCGACGCGAGCGAAGCCTTGAATCCGTTACCTGGAAGTCCCATCAGAATATCTCCGGTTCGCCGACACCACCGCGGCCGGCAAGAAAGTCGAAGTCACAACCTTCGGGTGCCTGGGTGACGTGCCTGGCGTAAAGCGCACTGTAACCCCGGACCGGCGCGGCCGGGCGTGGCGGCAGCGCTGCGCGGCGCTGGGCGAGTTCATCTTCCGCCACCTCAATCGTGAGACGCCGGTCCGTGAAGTCGAACGCGATCATGTCGCCGTCGCGCACCAGACCGAGCGGCCCACCGGCGGCGGCCTCGGGCGCGACGTGCAGAATACAGGCGCCGAAGTGCGTGCCGCTCATCCGCGCATCCGAGATCCGCAGCATGTCACGCAGTCCGGCTGCCAGCAGCTGTTTCGGAATCGGCAGGTTGCCCCATTCCGGCATGCCGGGCGCACCGATCGGCCCGCCGCCGCGCAGTATCAGGACCGTGTCGGCATCGACCGCCAGCGCCGGATCGTCGACGCGCTTCGCCAGGTCTGCCGGGCCGTCGAAAACCAGGGCCGGCCCGCGGTGCGACAGCAGGCGAGAATCGGCCGAGCTGGCCTTTATCAGTGCACCATCGGGGGCAAGATTGCCGCGGATCACGCTGAGCGCGGGCAGCCTGGATACCGGTCGGTCTGGCGATCGGATCACCGTGTCGCTCGGCTCTGCCGAGTCCGTAGGCTGCTTGTCGGCGTCGGCTGCGTCCGGGTCGTTTGCGGTCGGGTCGTTTGCGTTCGGGTCGTTTGCGTTCGGG
>JACCRJ010000284.1 GCA_013813615.1 Lautropia sp.
ATCTCCTCCAGCGACACATCGCTCGTCACTGGAACGCACTGGCGCTCCGGCATCACGAAGTACTCGCAGAACATTCCCTGCATGTGCGGAAAGACGCTGGCGCTGCCCAGGAATCTCATGTCGATGCAAAGGTTCTCGCGCCCTTCGCGGCAGGCGGCGCACTGCCCGCACCAGCGGGAAGGATTGACAGCGATGCGGTCGCCGGACTTGACGCGGCTGACGCCGGCGCCGACGGCACTGACAACGCCGGAAGCCTCGTGCCCGGGCGTAAGCGGCTCGCGGATCCTGAAGCTGCCGACGCCGCCGTGAAAGTAGTAGTGCATATCGGAGCCGCAGATGCCGGCGGCTCCGAGACGGATGAGCACTTCGCCAGCCTGCGGCTGAGGCACGGGTACATCTAGCACGCGCAGATCGTTGGCAGCGTAGACCTTGCATTCGAGCATTGCTCTCCCCTGCCCGTCGGCTCGGCGCCGCGGAATGTCTGGATGTCGGATGTTTGTATACTAAATCAGCCTGTGCACGGGAACTCGCGGATGATCAAATTGACCGGCGACGCGCGGCGCGAGCCGCTTCAGGTGCGTCAATGACGACACGGTTGAGCGCCGCAAGCCTGGGGCAACTGCCGCCGCAGGTCGATGTCCCGGCTTATCCGGCCGAGGCGGCAGCCATCGGTGTCGTCCACCTGGGCGTGGGCAATTTCTTTCGCGCGCACCAGGCGGCGTATCTGGACGAGGCGTTGAACGGCGGCGCCGCCGGCTGGGGAGTCTGCGGTGTCAGCCTCAGGAATCCCGCCACCCGCGATGCGCTGCTGCCGCAGGACAACTGCTACACCCTGGTGGAGCGCGATGCGAACGGCGACCGCGCGCGGGTGATCGGATCGGTGCGGGAACTTCTGGTGGCGCGGGAAGATCCGGCGCAGGTGATCGCAAGGATCACGGCCCCGAAGACCCGCTGGGTATCGCTCACGATCACCGAGAAGGGTTACGGGCACGTCGCCGGCAGCAGCAGCATGCAACTGGATAGCGCCCACCCGGATGTCGCGCATGACCTGGTCCGGCAGCAGGCGCCGCGGAGCGCGGTCGGGCTCATTCATGCCGGCCTCCTGAAACGCCAGCGCGAGACAGCCGCTCCACTGACGGTGCTGTCCTGCGACAACCTTTCCTCCAACGGAGACCTGCTTCGCGCACTGGTCCTCGCGTTCGACGCCGCCGTCGGCGGCGGGTCGTCCTCCTGGATCGAGGATCAGGTGCGCTTCCCGAACTCGATGGTGGACCGGATAGTGCCGCGCACGACGCAGGTCGAGCGCTCGCTCGCCCGCGAGCTCATCGGCATGGAAGACGCGTGGCCGGTCGTGACCGAGCCGTTCCGGCAGTGGGTCATCGAAGACCGGTTCGCCGGGCCGCCGCCGCCGCTCGAGCGCTACGGGGTCCAGATCGTCGCGGATGTGCGGCCGTTCGAAGCTATGAAGCTTCGGCTGCTCAATGCGGCCCATTCGGCCATCGCGTGGCTTTCCGTTCCCGCAGGCCTGGGCACCGTCGACGCGGCGGTTGCCGAGCCCGAGATGCGGGATTTCATCGAACGGCTCTGGCTCGACGTGATACCCGGACTCGAACCCGAAGCGGTCAATGCAGCGCCCGCCTACTGTGCCAGCCTGCTGGCACGCTTCGCGAACCCGGGCCTTGCCCACCAGACGGCGCAGATTGCGATGGACGGCTCACAGAAGCTGCCGCTGCGGCTGCTGCCGTCGATACGGGCGAATCTCGCCCTCGGCCTTCCGGTAGACCGCCTGGCACTGGTCCTCGCCGCCTGGATCCACTACCTGCGGGGCGTCGCCGAGGACGGCGGCGCTTTCCAGCCGGATGACCCCTTGCGTGGACCCCTCCAGGCGAGCGCGCGGGCACCGGATGCCGACGAGGCGGTGCGCCGGGTCTTCCGGCAGCCGGCGATCTTCGGCGATCTGGCCGAGAATGCAGCGCTGCAGAAGAAGGTTGCCGCCTGCCTCCGGCGGCTGCAATCTGGGGGAACACTGGGGGCGCTGGCCTGGATGAAGGGTTCCGGCAGTTCATCTTTTACATGACCTTATGCGTGCAACAGACTGATTGGAAAGTCGAGTTCAAGCTTTCAGAAGCCGGCTCCAACGAAAGACGCAGCGCGATGACAGTCTGATGACGACCGTGCCTCACCCTGCAATCAAGCCCGGGGCGCCACCAGCGCCTCGAAGACCAGTCGCTTCGTCATGAAAGTGTCACAACACGCGGATAGCGTGCCGGGATTGGACACACCTGAGGAGTCGAAGATGAAAGTGACCTGCAAAATTCTCGCCGGAGCGGCCTTCGCCGCCGCCCCCTTCGCCGCCAGTGCCCTGGACATCACCGGTGCCGGCGCCACTTTTCCCGCCCCCATCTATGCCAAATGGGCCGAGGCCTACAAGGCCAAGACGGGCACCGCGCTGAACTACCAGGCGATCGGCTCGGGTGGCGGCATCAAGCAGATCAAGGCAAAGACCGTCGACTTCGGCGCATCGGACGACCCGGTGCCCGGGGACGAGCTTCAGAAAGACGGCTTGGTGCAGTTCCCGGCCGTCATCGGCGGCGTAGTGCCGGTGGTCAACATCGACGGCGTCGCGCCGGGCAAGATGGTCCTGGACGCCGCCGTCGTCTCGGCGATCTACAGCGGCAAGGTCAAGAAGTGGAACGATCCGGCGATCGCCCGCCTCAATGCCGGGCTGAAGTTGCCGGACCAGGCGATCACGCCGGTCTACCGCTCGGACTCTTCGGGCACGACCGCCGTCTTCACCGGCTATCTCGCAGAAGCGGCCCCGCAGTTCAAGACCGACGTCGGCGCCGGCAAGACGGTCAACTGGCCGGTGGGCATCGGCGGCAAGGGCAACGCCGGCGTGGCAGCGAACGTCATGAAGCTCGGCGGCTCGATCGGCTACGTCGAGTACGCCTATGCAAAGCAGAACAAGATGGCGCACACCGCCGTGGTGAACGCCGCCGGCAAGACGGTCCAGCCCGACGACAAGAGCTTCGCCGCTGCCGCCGCCGGTGCGGACTGGTCGAAAGCCCCGGGGCTCGGCATCAGCCTGAACAACCAGCCCGCCGAGTCGGCCTGGCCGATCACTTCCGCAAGCTTCATCCTGATGCAGAAAAACCCCGCCCAGCCCGAGCGCTCCATGGAGGTCCTGAAGTTCTTCAAGTGGGCCCTCGCAGAAGGCCGGCAGTTGGCGCTGGAACTCGACTACGTGCCGATGCCGGATGCGACCATCCCGCTGATCGAGACAACATGGAAGGAAATCAAGGGTGCCGGCAACCTCGCATCCGCAGCCAGATGAGCAGGCATTGAACCAGACCCTGCTTCGCTGACTTCCCTGCGCGCAGTGCTTTCGAGCCGACCGATGCCGATAGGCGTCCGTCGGCTCGCTTGCAGAACTCACCATGACCCGTTCGCGAGACCGACATGACCGCAGGCGCGACGCGTGAAATCAGTAACAAGATCACGTCGCCAGTGCCCGCGCAGGGTCCGGCCGACCGGCCCCGCCCGCACACCAGCGAAGCCGAGCGCCGTTTCGCCGAGCGAGTACGCCGGTTCGCCTTCCAGGACAGGCTGTTCGCCGGCGGAACGTTTGCTTTCGCGGCACTCGTCCTGTTCACCATGGCCGGGCTGCTGGTCTCCCTGCTGATCGAAGCCTGGCCGGCGCTGCGCGAGTTCGGAGTGGGCTTCATCTTCGGGACAACCTGGAGCCCTGCAGACGATGTCTACGGGGCCATGATCGCGATCTTCGGCACTGTGGTCACCTCCTCGATCGCGCTGCTGATCGGCGTGCCGATCAGCTTCGGCATCGCGGTCTTCCTGACGGAGACCTGCC
>JACCRJ010000356.1 GCA_013813615.1 Lautropia sp.
ACCCTGCTCCACCTGGAAATTGGAAAAAGCCGATGGCAAAAACCGAGGATGATGCTCACGATAGTCGGCGATGCAGCGGTACACGCTCTCAGGGGGCGCAGCCATTGACCGTTCGACTTGGATACGCAGGGTTGCCATACGAAGTTCTCCTTGCACTAGCGTAAGTTTTGTGCAACCACGGTTGATGTGACCTCCTGCGGCGTGATTTCACCAATGGTGAACAGGGGCAAGACGGTCTGGTAGACCGGTTGCCCTCGCAGCACCAGGACGGCACCAGCGAAGGCACTCTGCGCCTCGAACACCAGCGCACAGCCGCTCGCTGACACCACCACCCGCGCTCGGCTCTGCGCCACCACCCGCACCAGCGTCTTCACCTCGCGCAACGCTTGCCCCAGCCCCGCCGCCACATCCGTATTCTGTGCCTTGACCCACGCCGCTGCCCAGCGCACGAAGTTCGCCGCAAACACCGCGTACTCCTCCTGCACCTGCATCCCGACCACCGAGCGCACCAGCGGCCGGCGCAACGTGAACACCGCTTTGTTCTCCTTGATCCCCGCTTCCACCGTCTGCCGCCCGTTGTACTGCCGAAACCAGACGGCCGCCGGCGGTGCCGGTGCCTCGTCGTACCACACCAACGTCGTCCAGCGCCACCCGTTCGGCAGGCGGTAGCGTACCTGCAACGCCTCCACCGCGTAGCGCCCCTCCCCAATCCGCTGCCGCCCCAGCGCCACCGCCTCCGCATTCCCCCCGACCGGCGTCCAGGTCGCTGTGGCGGGGATCGTGCGCTGGAGCCGCTTGGTCGTGTGCCCGCTCAATACTTTCGTCAGCACCGTGTAGCCCATCTCGATCAACCAGGCCAGGTTCGCATCTGTGGCGAACCCGGCGTCCACCCGCATCACCACGCTCACTGGCACCCCCACCGCAGCGTTGTCTGCCGTGAGTTGGGCCAACCAGGTCGTCACCTCGCCTTGCTCGGCCACCAGCGCGGCCACCTGCCCCGCCAGGCGGCTGACCGTGGCGCTCAATCGCCCAACTCGGCGCTCCAGCCGCGCCCGCTGCTGGTGGAAGCGCTCGCCCCAGCGCTTGACGTCCAGCCCATGCTGCTCGCGCTTCCACTGCGCCGTGGCCTGCGCTTCCTGCGCGGTCGCCAGGCGCTGCTGCTGGGTGGTCAGGCGCGCTGCCAGCGCATCCAGCTGTGCTTGCACCAGCTCCGTGCGACGGCGCGGTCGCACCTGGAGCGCTGCCTCCACCGCCACAACTGCCGCCTGCAAACACTCCGCCGACTTGGCGTGCCCTGCGTAGCGCTGACTGGCGAGCAGCAGCCGTCCGGTCGGCCCGCCGCTCAGGCTGCTGATGGCACTCTGGTAGCCTTTGGCAACGGCGTCATCCATCCAGCCAAAGGCGGCATCGGGGTAGCTGGTACTGGTCGGGCTGACCGGTCGCCCGGTCAGGTCGATGTCGACCATCAGCGGCGCGGTGGTGCGAAGGATGGCGAGCACCTCGCGGTCGATGAACGGGCGGCTGACCTGCGCCAGGGCGGTGCGCACGGCCTGGAGGGTGGTCGCGTCAGCGGCGGCGAGGGTGCGGCTGACGCCGGAATAATGGGCGAAGGCCGGTTGGCCCCAGGCCTGCGGCACAGTGGGGTCGTGGACCAGGGGCGCGGGACCGTCGTTCAGATCCTGGAGCTGCTGAATGCCGGCGAGGATCGCGACGAGAAACTGGATGAGTTTGGTCTGGCGGGCATGGGTGACCTGCTTTTGCGCCAGCGGAACCGCCTCCAGCAGGGTGACAAGGCCGAGGTGCTGGGCGAAGTGACCGAGCAGGACGAGGAGGGCGTGGTCAGTGACAGGCGCGTCGGTGGAGGCGAGGGCGGTCAAGCGCTGGGCGGGGGAGGGCGGCACGGGGAAGGCGAGGCGAGGCGAGTGGGCGGTGCGGAGTTCTGCCAGCGGTGCCGATGGCAGCTGGCAGCCAAGGCACGGTGGGAGCGCGCGGTGGTCGTAGCCTGTTGGTTGGGTGGTGTGGCGAGGTGCTATCATTGTGGTGAGCCCTTTCGGGAAGCAAGCTCAAGGCGAGCACCATGATCTTGCCACACCCGCGAGGGCTCATCCAGTACTGGAGGAAATGTGTGGTCGGTGGTCATCTCTCCCCTGATTGCACAAAACTTACGCTAGTTCAGCGCACGACCGCGCACGACGAACTCGTGGAACATCACCAAAATAGCGTAATCCCATCTGGGATGTACATTCTAAACAGAGTATCAGCGCTGATGAGGACGAGAGTGTCAACCAATGCCGTAGCCAGGATAATCCGGTCAAATGGATCTTTATGGTGCCATGGTAAAGCCATCATTCCACGAACGTGCCGGAATTCGATAGCACGAAACTGAGTGCCGTCTGCCTCTTGGGTAGAAATGACCAGCGCGAGGGCGGCATCATCTGAGAGTGGAAAGATGGGGCGCATCTTCACCCGTTCAACCGCCATCTTCGTTTGTATCTCCCAGATACTTGCCACACTGACCACAAG
>JACCRJ010000357.1 GCA_013813615.1 Lautropia sp.
TCTCGCTCAAGCCCTACACGATGGGTGTGGCCGGCCTCGGGATCGGCCTGGCAGGGCTGGCTGGCGTGCTGCTCGCGCCGATCTACACCGTCCATCCGGCCATGGGCCAGGAGATCATCACGCCGGCCTTCGTCGTCTGCGTGATCGGTGGCCTCGGTTCCTTCTGGGGGGTGGTGGCGGCGGCCCTGCTGGTCGGGCTGGTGAAGGGCACGATCACCGCGCTGGGCTACTCGCATCTTTCGATCGCCGGTATCTACCTGCTGATGCTTCTGGTCCTGGTGTTCCGCCCGCGCGGCCTCTTCGGCGAACGGATCCTGCGCTTTGAGTGAGCCGTCAGACCGCAGGCGGCCCTGGACGCCCCTCGCGGCCGTCGCGGCGGCGCTGCTGCTGCTGCCGATCCTGCTGCCCGCCGCCGGCCTGACGGTGACGTCGGCTACCGAAGTGGTGATTTTCGCCATCGCCTGCATGGCGCTCAACATCCTGGTGGGCCACACCGGTCTGGTCTCGTTCGGACACGGCGCCTGGTTCGGGCTCGGCGCCTATGCCGCGGGCCTGATCCAGCGTCACTGGCTGCCGGGCGGCTTCCTCTGGCCGACGCTGCTGGCGCTGGCGATGATCGCGGTCATCGCTGCGGTTTTCGGCGCCCTGATCCTGCGCCGGCGCGGCGTCTACTTCGCGCTGCTGACGCTGGCGCTGTCGGCGATGCTGTACGTGGTTGCCTTTCGCTGGACGGAGATGACCGGTGGTGAGGATGGACTGGGCGGGATCACGCGGCCGGTCTGGTTCGGCCTGCAGTTCGAGGAGCGCCTGCCCTACTACGGGCTGGTGGCCGCCGTCGCCATGGTGTCGACCTACGTCCTGTGGCGGTTCCACCGCTCGCCGGTCGGCAGCGTCCTGGTCGCGATCCGCGAGAACGAGCAGCGGGCCCGCTTCCTGGGCTACGACACCGACCGCTACAAGCTGGTGGCCTTCGTCTTCTCCGCGACCCTGACGGCACTCGCCGGCATCCTGCTGCTGTTCAACAACCGCATGACGTCGGCGGATCCGATCGGCGTGCCTTTCTCCGGCGAACTGCTGGCCATGGTCGTCATCGGCGGGATGCGCTCCTTCCTCGGCCCCGCGCTCGGGGCGCTGTTCTTCGTGCTGTTTCGAGACTACCTCTCCAGCATCACCCCGGACTGGCTGTTCTACTTCGGCCTGTTGTTCGTCCTGTTCATCGTCTTCTCGCCGAGCGGGCTGGTCGGCTTCTACGCCCGCCTCACGCAGCCTTTGCGCAAAGTGACCGTCGAGTCGGCGGCCATGGCCAACCGGCAGGCGCGCACGGTGGACCTGCCCGCATTCCTGATACCGCAGCGGCAGGGCGGCGGCAGCATCCTCCAGGTGCGCGACCTCTCCAAGAGCTTCGGCGGAATCCGGGCCGTGCGCAGCACGAGCTTCTCGGTCGCCGACCGGTCGTTGCACGCATTGATCGGCCCGAACGGTGCCGGCAAGACCACGGCCTTCAACCTTATCTCCGGCATGTTCAAGCCCGACGACGGCAGCGTGATCCTGGGGGGCGAACCGATCGCGGGCCTGTCTCCCGACAAGGCCACCCGGATGGGGATCGGACGCTCCTTCCAGATCACCAACCTGTTCGGCGGGCTGAGCGTCGAGGAGAACGTGCGCCTGTCAGCGCAGGCGCGCGATCCGGGCCGCTTCGGCATCTGGCGCGCGGCCTGGCGTCTCGGCAATGTCCATCATGAGACGGCGCAGATCATCCAGGCGATGGGCCTGGAAGGCATCGAGCAGGCGCAGGCAAGCACTCTCTCCTATGGCGGTCAGCGGCTGCTCGACATGTCGCTGGCGCTCGCCTCGCGTCCCCGGCTGCTGCTGCTCGACGAGCCGCTGGCGGGGCTGGCGGCGGCCGAACGCGAGCGGGTCGGCAACCTGATCAAGAGCATCTCCACCCAGCTTCCGGTCCTGCTGGTGGAGCATGACATCGATCGGGTCTTTCGCATCGCCGACGCGGTGACGGTGATGAACGACGGCCAGGTCCTGGTGGACGGCACGGTGGAAGACGCACGGTCCTCGCCGCGCGTGCAGGCGGTCTACATCGGCGCCGGGGCCCATTCGCTGGCGGCAACGGTGAGCGCCTCGACTGCTACGGCCGAGGTGCTGCTGCGTCTCGAAGGAGTGGATACCTTCTACGGCAAGAGCCACATCCTGCGGGCGGTGTCGTTCGACGTGCATCGCCACGAGATCGTCGCGCTGCTCGGGCGCAACGGCGCCGGCAAGTCGACGCTGCTCAAGAGCATCGTCGGCATCGCTGCGCCACGCGGCGGCCGGATCAGCCTGGCGGGCGAGCAGCTCGTCGGCGAGTCCTCCGCCCGCATCACCCGCCGCGGCGTTTCCTACGTCCCGCAGGGCCGTGGACTCTTCGCCGGGATGAGCGTCGCCGAGAACATGGAGCTGGGTCGCCTGCGCCGGCGCAACGGCGCCGGCGTACACTGGAACGAAGAGAAGATCTTCGCCTTTTTCCCACGCATCAAGGAGCGCTGGCGATCGCCTGCCGACTACCTTTCCGGCGGCGAGCAGCAGATGGTCGCGGTGGCACGGGCGCTTTCGGGAGACACGCAAGTGCTGTTGCTGGACGAGCCCTTCGAAGGACTTGCGCCGGCCGTGGTGGAGGAGCTGTTCGAAGCCTTCGACAAGCTGCGCAGCGAGGTCTCGATCATCATCGTCGATCACCACCTGGACCTGGCGCTGGCTCTGTCGGATCGGACGGTTGCCCTGGAGCGGGGCGAGGTCACCCATGTAGGCCCGTCGCGCGCCTTGAGCGACAATCTGGACCTGAGGCGCCAGATACTGTGGCTGTGAAGGCGCCAGGAAACGAATAGGGGAGAAATCGATGCCGACTGTCGCCATCATCGGGTCGGGGCTGATCGGCAGGGCCTGGGCCAACGTCTTCGCCCGCGCCGATTGGCATGTCCGGCTCTGGGATCCGGAGCCTCAGGTCCGCGAGCAGGCGGGCGGACTGGTGGCGGACAGCCTGCACGACCTGGCGCGCCGCGGCCTGGTGCGCGATGCGGCGGCCGCTGCGGCGCGCGTCTCCAGCTGCAGTACGCTGGAAGATGCGGCGCAGGGGGCGGACTTCGTCCAGGAGAACGGGCCGGAGGTGCTGGACGTCAAGGTGAAGACGTTCGCCCGGCTCGATGCGGCAGCGCCACCGGATTGCGTGCTGGCGTCGTCCACTTCCGCCATCGTCGCGTCACGTTTCACCGAGGCGCTCGCCGGACGCGGCCGGTGCATCGTCGGGCACCCGGTCAACCCGCCCCACCTCGTGCCGATCGTGGAGCTGTGCGGCTCGCCCTGGACGTCGCCGGCTACCCGCAGCCGTGCCCGCGAGGTCTACGAGAGCGTCGGCCAAGTGCCGGTCGACGTGCTGCGTGAGGTCGAGGGTTTCATCCTCAACCGGCTGCAGGGTGCGCTCCTGGCCGAGGCCTTCCGGCTGGTCGGCGAAGGATATTGCACGCCGCAGGATCTCGACAAAACCCTCTCCGAAGGACTGGGGCGGCGCTGGTCGTTCATGGGGCCGTTCGAGACGATCGAGCTCAACGCCCCCGGCGGAATTCCCGACTACTGCAGCCGTTATACCGGCTTCTACCGGCATCTTCAGACTGAGCCGGCGCTGGCGGAAGTATGGGACAAGCAGAACTGGTCGAAGGTGGTACAGGCCTGGGGCGGCACGCCGGATGCCGCGGAAATCGCGAAAAAGACCTTGTGGCGCAATGACCGGCTGGCGGCACTCGCGGCACACCTCAATCAACAGCAATCCTGGAACAAGCGAGGTTGAACATGGCAGATGCGAGCAAGAGCGCCCGGGGGAACAACCGCAAGGTGATGATCACCTGCGCCGTCACCGGCGCGATCCACACGCCGTCGATGTCACCGCACCTGCCGATCACGGCAGAGGAGATTGCCGAGGCCGCCGTCGCCGCCGCCGAGGCGGGCGCGGCACTGGTGCACCTTCACGCCCGCGATCCCAAGGACGGCCGTCCCGACCAGTCGCCGGCCGCCTT
>JACCRJ010000360.1 GCA_013813615.1 Lautropia sp.
GAAGCACTCCGGCGCCTTGATGTCCTCCAGGTTGATGCCGCCGAAGGTGGGCTCGAGCGCCGCGATGACTTCGATCAGCTGGTCGGGGTCGCTCTGGTTGATCTCGAGGTCGAACACGTCGATGCCGGCGAATTTCTTGAAGAGCACCGCCTTGCCTTCCATCACCGGCTTCGAGGCGAGCGGGCCGATGTTGCCGAGCCCCAGCACCGCGGTGCCGTTGGTCACCACCGCGACCAGGTTGCCTCGGCTGGTGTAACGGAAGGCATTGGCAGGATCCGCAACGATTTCCAGGCACGCCGCCGCGACGCCCGGCGTGTAGGCCAAAGCCAGATCGCGCTGGTTGCTCAGGGACTTGGTCGGAAGGATCGAGATTTTCCCGGGCTGGCCGGACTCGTGATATTCCAGCGCGGCCTGGCGGAGTTGGGGATCCATTTGCTGCCCTTGCAAGAGTTCGAAGCCGCGGTGAGTTTACTGCCGCACCGCCATCGCCAGCACCTCGGCGACGTGCAGCGCGCGCCGCCCCGTGCCGTCGTGGATCTGGTGACGGCAACTGGTACCGTCCGCAACGATCAGCGCATCTTCGTCGGCTGCCCTGACCGCGGGCAGCAGCGAGAGCTCGGCCATCGCCATCGAGACGTCGAAGTGCTCAGCCTCATAGCCGAATCCGCCGGCCATTCCGCAGCAGCTCGATTCGACGAGGTCTACCCGCAGGCCCGGGATCAGCTTCAGGACCCGCTCGACAGGCCGCACCGCGTCGAAGGCCTTCTGGTGACAGTGGCCGTGCAGCAGCACCTGCGTCGCGGCAAGCGGCTGCAGGTCCAGCCTGAGGCGACCTGCCGCCGCTTCGGCGTCCAGGAACTCCTCCAGCAGCAGCGATCGCGGCGCCAGCTCCGCCGCCTGGACGGCGTCCTCGCCGAGCTTCATCGCGAGGAACTCGTCGCGCATGGTCAGCAGGCACGAGGGCTCGAGGCCGACCACCGCCGCACCCCGCTGAAGAAAAGGCTTCAATGCGCGCAGCGTGCGCTGCGCTTCGGTGCGCGCCTCTTCGATCAGGCCCGCCGACAGCCATGTCCTGCCGCAGCACAGCGGCCGGTTCGGCTGCGGGTCTCCCGGCGCGGGGCCAGCGACGTGCACGGCATAGCCTGCCGCCTGCAGCACCTTCTGCGCGGCAGCGAGGATGTCCGGCTCGAAGGCGTTGTTGAAGGTATCCACCCACAGGACGACCTCAGCCACATCACCCACCGCTGCCGCCGTTCCCACCCCGCCTGTCGATGCCGCCCGCCCCGGGCCTGCGGCGGCGCCGCTCCTGCGAGCCGCCTCCTCCCGCCGCAGGAACGTATCGCTGCGCCAGCGCGGCAGGGACCGCCGCGCGGACAGCCCGAGCAGGCGCTCCGTCAGGCGCGCCGCACCGGGGACGCTGTCACGGGCGTTGAACAGCCAGGGAAGGCGGGACGCCAGGCCCGCGTATCGGGGCATGAAGGCGATCAGCTTCTGCCGCAGGGTCAGGCCATGCGCCTTCGACTGCTGATGCAGCGCCTCGATCTTCATGCGGGCCATGTCGATGCCGGTGGGGCAGTCCCGTCTGCAGCCCTTGCAACTGACGCACAGCGACAGGGCCTCCGCGACTTCTTCCGACGCAAGGCCTCGCGCGCCGATCTGCCCGCTCAGCGCCAGCCGCAGCGTGTTGGCGCGGCCGCGGGTGAGGTCGCGCTCGTTGCGGGTGACGCGAAAGCTCGGGCACATGGTCCCGGCGTCGAATTTGCGGCAATGGCCGTTGTTGTTGCACATTTCGACGGCCTTGGCGAGCCCGCCGGTGGGGTCGTCGCCGGTTCCGGGGGCGGTCACCTGCTCCGTCACCGGGTCGTTGAAGACGTTCCAGCCTGACCAATCGAGAGCGGTGTTCAAAGGTGCAACCGCATAGCCCGGCTTGTACCGGAACAACCGGGCGTCATCCATCTTCGAAGCCCTGACGATCTTGCCCGGATTCATCAGGTTGTCCGGGTCGAAAAGATCCTTGATCTCCTCGAAGCTGCGCGTGAGCCGCTCGCCGAACTGCCACGCCACCCATTCGCTGCGCACCAGCCCGTCGCCATGCTCCCCCGAGAACGCGCCCTTGTATCGGCGCACCAGCACGGCCGCCTCCTCCGCGATCGCGCGCATCCGGGCTGTACCGCCGGAAGCGCCGGAAGCGCGCATGTCGAGAATCGGCCGCACATGCAGCGTGCCCACCGACGCATGCGCGTACCAGGTGCCGCGGGTGCCGTGGCGGGCAAAGACCTCGGTGAGTTGCGCGGTGTACTCCGCCAGGTGATCCAGCGGGACGGCGCAGTCCTCGATGAAGCTGACCGGCTTGCCGTCGCCCTTCAGCGACATCATGATGTTCAGCCCCGCCTTTCGCACCTCCCACAAGGCGCGTTGCCGCGCCACCTCGGGCATCGGCACCACGCTGCCCGCCAGGCCGATGTCGCCCATCAGTTCGATGAGGGAATCGAGCCGCGCCAGCAGTTGCCCCCGGTCGTCGCCGCTGAACTCAACCAGCAGAATCGCCTCGGGCGTCGGCGCGGCCGCGTCCACCAGGGCGGCCTCCATCACGTCGCGGAACACCGGGTTGCTGCGGGCGAGATCGATCATCGTCCGGTCGACCAGTTCCACGGCCGTCGGCGCCAGCCTGACGATGTGCTTCGCGCTGTCCATTGCACGATGAAAGCTGGCGAAGTTGACGACCCCGAGCACCTTGTGCGCCGGCAGGTGGCTGAGCTTGAGCTTCAGCCGCTTGAACCAGGCGAGCGTGCCTTCGGAGCCGACCAGCAGGTGCGAAAGGTTCACCGATCCGTCGGCGGTGTAGGGCAACTCGGACTGCGGATGGAACACGTCGAGGTTGTAACCACCGACGCGGCGCAGCACCTTCGGCCAGCGGCGTTCGATCTCGTCGCGCTCTCGCGCGGCGATTTCGAACATGCGCGCAACCAGGCTGCCGACGCGGCCGCTTCCCAGTTTCAGCGAGGAGTCCGCGCCGAATGGACCGAAGTGCTGGGCGGTGCCGTCCATGAGCAGGGCATCGATGCCGAGGACGTTGTGCACCATGTTGCCGTACGCGATCGAGCGCGAACCACACGAGTTGTTGCCCGCCATGCCGCCGAGGGTAGCCTGCGCCGACGTCGAGACATCCACCGGATACCACAAC
>JACCRJ010000377.1 GCA_013813615.1 Lautropia sp.
CGTGCTGGGCTCGAGCCTGGCGCAAGAGCACGGCGTCGTCGCCGGCGACTCAGTCGAGATCCGCGGCGAGAGCTTCGAAGTGCTGGGCACCCTGCAGCCAACCCTCACCTCGCCGGATACCAATGGCCTTGTCCCCCTCGCCACCGCACAGCACCTGTACCTCGATGAACTTCCTCCGCTAGTGGCCGAGGCCGTAGTTGCCAGCGATCTCGTCAACCAGATCGTGGTCTTCCCCGAGGCCGGAGCCGACATCGAAGCCATCGCGGCCCATATCGAGGCGACCGTGGCGAACAGCGCCACGATGACCGGTCTCCAGTTCGACGAGAACATCGGGGCGACCACGGCGATCTTCAACGCGATCATCATCGGCGTGGCTGCCATCAGCCTGATCGTCGGTGGCCTGTCAGTCATCAACACCATGGCCATGAGCGTGGCCGAGCGCACCCGCGAGATCGGCATCAAGCGCGCCATCGGTGGCTCGCGCGGCCGGATCATCCGCGAGCTCGTCGCTGAGGCCGGCGTCATTGGCCTCATCGGAGGCCTGATCGGTCTGGGCTTGGGCGCGATCGTCGTCGTGCTCGCCAATGAGGCCGGACGGTCCGGTGGGACCGTGCTCTTCGACCTCACCCCACTGACCGCCGCTTTCGCGGTGGGCTTCAGCACCATCCTCGGGATGCTGGCAGGGATCATCCCCGCCTGGAGCGCCGCACGGCTCGACCCGGTGTCGGCCCTGCGCTACGAATGATGAAGGAGCAATCGATGTCCCTGCTCGAGGGAACCAACCTTCGCAAGACCTACCGCATGTCGCGGCGGACGAGCGTGGAGGCTCTGCGTGGTGTCGACGTCAGCATCGCTCGTGGCGAGATGGTGGCGATCATGGGTCCCTCCGGCTCCGGCAAGAGCACGCTGATGCACCTGCTCGGCCTGCTCCACGCTCCGGACATCAACGACGGGCCTGCCCCCACACTGCGGTTCAACGGCACCGACGTCACGACTCTCTCCGATCGCGAGCGGACACGGATCCGTGCGAGGTCCATGGGCTTCGTGTTCCAGTCGTTCAACCTGGTACCGACGCTCACGGCCGAGGAGAACGTCGCGCTGGCGGCGGAATACGCCGGAACGTCTGGCGGGCCGGCCCGCCAAGCCGCGCGCGAGGCGCTCGCATCCGTGGGCTTGGGCGACCGGGCCACTCACCGCCCAATGGAGCTCTCCGGTGGAGAGCAGCAGCGAGTGGCCATCGCCCGTGCGTTGGTCAATGATCCGACGCTCGTGCTCGGGGACGAACCGACCGGAAATTTGGACTCCGCACGGACCGCGGAGGTGCTGGCCATCCTGCGCAAGTTCAATCGCGAGCGGGGTCAGACGGTGCTGCTCGTGACCCACGACGCCGAGGTCGGTGAAACGTGCGATCGCATCATCCGCATGCGCGACGGCATGATCGTCGGAGACGAGCGCGTCGCCCAGGCGGCCGAGACTGTCGGCGCTGCCGCGCCCCGGCGGATCGCGGTCCCGTCTGCGGCAGCTATCCCCGTGGCGGCGATATGAGCGCGGTTCGGAAGGAGTCGACCGCCATGCGGGTTCCGAGCTTCTCCAGGTCCACCGCCGAGCGAGCCGCCACGGTTGCGGCGATCGGCTTTGGCATCGTCGCGACCTTCCAACTGTTGCTGACGCTCGGCGCCCCATGGGGTCGAGCGGCATTGGGCGGCACTAACGAGGGAACGCTCCCGCCAGAACTTCGCGCCGTCAGCTCGGTCTCCATGGTCATCTTCGTCGCAGCCGCCGGCGTGATCCTGGGCCGGGCGGGTTTCTGGGGCGATCGCTTCTCGGGCGCCTTCCGGGTCGGAGCGTGGGGCCTGGTGGTCATCCTGCCCCTCGGCGCCCTGATGAACCTCGCCTCTTCCAGTCCGTGGGAACGCTTCGGCTGGGCGCCGTTCACCTTCGGCCTTGCGTTGGCGACGTTTATCGTCGCCCGCGGTCGCATCAGCAATGAGCACACGGTCAGCGTTCGCGCTTGACCGGATCCACGAGCAAGGACCGCTTGCCCACCCGTCTCACATCGGCCCGCTGACAAGCGGGCAGAAGGGAAGCTCCAATGAACAACACCTCGAGTCATGCCGGCACGACCGACATCTCACAACGTAAGGTCGCACTGATTGCAGCCTTTGGGCTACTCGGCATGGCGGTGCTCGCGCCGCTAGGTCTCTTCGGCGTGCTCAATACACTCGTCGAGCCAAGAAACGCGACAGCGACGGTGAGCAACATCGTTGAGTCTGAGACCCTCTTCCGGCTCGCCATCGCGGCGTTCTTGGTGGTCACCTTCCTGGACGTGCTGATGGCGTGGGCGCTCTACGTTCTGCTCCGCCCCGTGAACGCCACGCTCGCCATGCTGGTCGGCTGGCTTCGGCTGGCGGCTGCTGCAGCGTTCCTGCCGGCGCTGGCGAACCTTCTCGACGTCGCACAGCTGCTCGGCGGTCCGGCCGCCTCGACCCTCCCCGCGACCGTAGTCGAAGCACAGGTGATGTCGTCCATCGCCTCGTTCCACAACGGCTGGGACATTGAGCTGGCCGTCTTTGGACTCCATCTCCTTGGCGTTGGAGTCCTGGTCTACAAGTCGGTCCAGTTTCCGCGGATCCTCGGCGTCCTGGTGGTTGCCGCTGGCATCGGATACCTGGCCGATACGTTCACCCGCATCTTGGTCCCCGACTTCACGTTCACCTTCAGCCTGTTCACCTTCGTTGGTGAAGCGCTCCTGATCGTCGCCTTCTTCTGGCGAGCCATCAAGGGATTTGCCGAAGAGCCCAACAGCTTCGGCAGAGTCGGCGGCGCCGGCGCAGTGCAGCCGACTGCGGTGGCCTCATGAGTCGGGTTAGCGCCAGCGGCCCGGGCGCATCTGACACCGGCCATATGGAGGGGAAGACCGTCCTGATC
>JACCRJ010000378.1 GCA_013813615.1 Lautropia sp.
TCGATGGAGTCCAGGCCCAGGCCTTCCCCGAACAGGGGGGCTTCAGGGTCGATGTCCGCCGGCGACATCTCCAGGTTGAGCGCCTCGACGATGATTGCCGCAACCTCTATTTCCAGTTCAGGCAAGACCGGTGCCGGAACGGGATCCTGCTGCACGGAGGTGGGATTGGAGAAGTCTGGCGCCAAACTGGCCGCGGTGGGTTGCGATTGCATGTCGATCCTGAACGTGAGCAGGGCGCAGGAGCCCCACGTCCGGGCAATAATAACGCGATGAGCCGGACTGACCCCTTCCCGAAGACCTCGGGTGCCCGTAACCCGACGCGACATTCCACGACGCCGATCGGTCCGGTCATCGAGCCCCACCTGCCGCTGACCGGCTATTACGAGGGGGAGGCGCAGCGCGCGCAGTACGTGCGGCAGCTGTTCGACCGGACGGCCGGGGACTACGATCGGGTCGAACGCATTCTCGGCCTCGGCAGCGGCCGCTGGTACCGGCGCCAGGCGCTCGCCCGAGCCGGTGTCGGTCCCGGCGCCGCCGTGCTGGACGTCGGCTGCGGTACCGGTTTGCTGTCCCGCGAAGCGCTCCACCTGATCGGGCCGTCAGGGCGCCTGGTGGGAGTCGATCCGAGCCCGGGTATGCTGGCGCAGGCGGAGCTGCCGGGGGCCCGGCTGCTGGAGGGGATCGCCGAAGAACTGCCGGTTGCCGACGCGTCGTTCGACTTCGTGACGCTCGGTTACGCGCTGCGCCATGTCGGCGACCTGCAGGCGGCGTTCCAGGAGTTCTACCGGGTGCTCAAGCCGGGTGGGACCGTGCTGCTCCTCGAAATCGGCAAGCCTCAAGGGATGATCGGCAGGACACTGCTCAAGGCCTACATGCGTGGCCTCGTGCCGCTCCTGGCGGCGGCGGTCGGCCGCGACAAGGCCACGCCGAAGTTGTGGCGCTACTTCTGGGACACGATCGAGGCCTGTGTGCCGCCGCAGCGCGTCCTGGACACGCTGCTGAGCGCGGGTTTCACCGGCGTGCGCCGTCAACTGGAGTTGGGCCTGTTCTGCGAGTACCTGGGCCGCAAGTCGCTTGAAGCGGGGGGCATCGGCAGCGCGGTGAACCCCACAGGTACCTCGATCGGCACCTCGACCGGCACTTCCCTGTCCCGGTAGACGATCGTCTCCACCGGGATCTCGACGATCCGCTCCACCACTCGCTCACCGGCGGCAGGCGGCGGTTCGCGTGCCGCCGCCTGCTCGCGCAGCTGTTCACGCAGCCGCGCCAGCCGTCCCTCGGAGCTCGCCTGGGCCCGCTTGGCATGGCTGAGCGCTGCCTGCAGCGCCGACAGCGAAACACGCTGGCGCTCACGGTGGCCGGCCGCCTGGTAGAACCAGGCGCGTTCCCGGTGCACATCGGCTTCCAGCGACCTGATCAGCCGCGCCTTCTCGACCCCGGTGCGCTGGTCGGCTTCCAGCTCGTCCTGCAGGCGGACCAGCTCCTCGCGGTCACGGGCGGCGCCTTCCGCCATCCGGGCGCTCAGCAACTCGATGTCGCGGGCCCGGTGCGCCAGTGCCTGCTCGAGACACCGGTTCTCATGCGCCAGCTGGTCCACACGCTCGCGCAACTCCTGCAGTTCCTGCAGGCGGATGCCGGTGGTGGGACCTTCAATGCCCGCCCAGCCGGTCTCCGCTTCGACGTCGATCACCGATTTCTTTGCAGCGGCGCTGTCCACGAGGCGGGCAAGGAGGTACCCGGCCAGGAGGGCCGCCAGCGGCAGAACCAGCCCGGTCAGCCAGCCCGACGCGGCGGCGCCCAGTTCTCGCAAGACTTCCATCGTGGATTCCGGTAAACTGCGGTTATCATATTCCATCGCTATCGCACAGTAGATTTTTGTATCCGTTGCGTGCGCGCGTCGACGACGGATTGCCCGTTCGGTGCAATCGAGGGGAGACGCAGGGCGATTCGGGCGACTAGACCCCGCCCAGATGTCCCAGTCGCGACCGCTCTGCCCTCGTTGTCAGGGCAACTGTCCCAAGATGGCGACTGTTGGTCACTATTTAAATGATGTCCTGCTACTATCGGACACATAAAGCGGAACGTCGGCAAATTCAATTGCCGGTCGGGCGATAACACGCCTCCGCACCGAGAAGCCCGACCACGGGTACCGTCCAGGAGAGACTTCGATGTTCAGCCAGCAGAGCAAGGCAGAGAGGTATGCCACCCCCGGAATCCTGGGCCGTGTCACCCAGGCGATCTCGCATGTCATCCAGGCCGGGGATCACGCGGTTTCACGGGCGGGCGAACAGGTTCGCGAGGCGATGGGGCATCCGCTCAAGCCGTTTCCGGTCGCCCACGTGGCGGGCGGCGCCTATCCCGGTCCGGTCGGCCAGCCGTTGAGCGCGCAGGAGACGCTGATGATGCGTGAAGAGTACCTGCCGCTGGGAATCGCTGGATTGCCGCCGGCAACCCTGCAGAACGCACACCGGTTCCTGACGCTGCTACCGACCTCGCTTCCCATGCCGGAAACCCGCCGCCAGGGTGCCGGAAAGGTGGCGCTGGAGTGGTGCGGGTGCGAGGCGCGTCGGTTCAGTGTCGTGATCGGGCCGGACGGAATGCTGATCTATTCCGCACGCCTGGGTCCGAAGGGCCGTCTCGACGGTGCCGAGCCCATCACGAACCAACTCTCCCCCATCGTGAAGCATGTGATCCGGCAGCTCCAGGCCGCTTAGATCTCAAGCAGGAGTTAGAGCCCTTCGGCCCGGACAGGGTCGCGTCGCGTCTGCTCGCGCCGTGGCCTCGCCCGACAGCCTCCTAGGGTTAGCGATGATGACCGCGCGCCGGACGCGAAGCCCACAAT
>JACCRJ010000380.1 GCA_013813615.1 Lautropia sp.
CGGATCTGGCAACGAGTATCGGCCCGCCATGTGCTGGTCCTGCTCGCCCTGCTGGTCTTTCCGTTCGTCGCGCCGCCGTTCTTCACCTACCAGATCGCGGCTCAGTCCCTGATCCTCGGCATGATCGCGCTGTCGCTGACCTTCCTGGGCGGCTACGGTGGCATGATTTCCCTTGCCCAGATGACGGTGGCCGGCGTCGCGGGCTACGCCGTTGCTATCCTCGGCGTCAACGGCACGCCGGAGATCGACGTCAACTGGCCCTGGTGGGGCATCGTTCCGATCGCGTTGCTGCTGGCGATGATCGCGTCGGCCTTCGTCGGCTGGCTGTCGGTCCGCACCGAAGGTATTTATACGATCATGATCACCTTGGCGATCGGCGTCGCTTTCTACTACCTGACCCTGCAGAATTACAACATCTTCAACGGCTTCCAGGGTCTGCAGCAGCTGGTGCCGCCGGCGGTTCTCGGCGTCAGCTTCACGGAGCCCATCCCGTTTTATTTCCTGGTCCTTTTCTGGGCGCTTTCCGGCTATTTCTTCATCAAGCATCTCATCCGTACGCCCTTCGGCATCGCTCTGCAGGGGATCCGGGACAATCCGCGCCGGATGAACTCGCTCGGTTTCAACGTCACCGCGCACCGGGTCGCCGCTTACGCGGTTGCCGGCTTGGTCGCCGGCGTAGCCGGCGTGCTGATGGTCTGGTACAACCGGCTGATCACGCCAGGCTCGATCGGCACTTCGTGGCTGATCAACATCCTCGTGATCGCCGTTCTTGGCGGCATGAGGCACCCGATCGGCCCGTTCCTCGGCGCGATCATCTTCGTGCTTCTGCAGACCTTCGCGATCGACCTGATCGACCGCGAGCGCTTCAATCTCGTAATCGGCGGGGTCTTCCTCGCGATTGTGCTGTTTTCCCCCGACGGGCTGCTCGGACTGTGGGCGCGCCTGTCGGCGCGCTTCGCGGCGGCCGATCGCAGCGCCGTTCCGTCAAACCCGCGGCCGTCGAGCCGTAAATGAAAGTCCAGGAGGAGGAGATGATGGAAGTCAAAGGTCTGTTCATGCGTACGTCCCTGATCGTCGCTGCTGTTGCCGGTGCGCTGACTGCCAACGCATGGGCACAGCAGGGCCCGGTGAAAATCGGCTTGCTGGCGACGCTGGAGGGGCCGTTCGCGGCCGGCGGCGCCGACGGCATGCGCGGTGCCGAACTTGCAGTCCGGCAGCGCGGCGGCATGGTCGCCGGTCGCA
Source organism: Lautropia sp. (assembly GCA_013813615.1). Taxonomy (GTDB): domain Bacteria; phylum Pseudomonadota; class Gammaproteobacteria; order Burkholderiales; family Burkholderiaceae_E; genus Lautropia. The sequence goes on from JACCRJ010000380.1 coordinate 1,243, forward strand.
AGATCGAGCTCGTCAAGGCGTCGTCCGATGCGAAGCCCGATGTCGCAGTCAACGCGACGCGCAAGCTGGTCGAGCAGGACAAGGTGGACATCATGGTCGGACCGCTATCCGGCGGCGAGGGCATCGCGGTCAAGGATTACTCGAGGACGCAGCCGCAGGTGACATTCATCAACGGAGGCTCCGGCGCCCAGGGCACGACGCTGGTCAATCCGTCGCCGAACTTCTTCCGCTTCAACACCGACGGCGGCCAATGGATGGTCGGCTTGGGCAAGGAGGCGATGAAGCGCGGCTACAAGAAGGTGATGGTCATCGCCGAGGACTATGCGTTCCCGTACTCGCAGGTGCAGGGATTCATGGCGGAGTACTGCCGGGAAGGCGGCAAGGTTCCGCTCAAGGCGTGGGTACCGCTCGGGGGCAAGGACTATTCGTCGGTGATCGCGCGGGTTCCGAACGACGTCGACGCCCTTCTCGTCGTGCTCGGCGGCGCCGACGCGGTGAACTTCCTGACGCAGTACGAATCCGCGGGCGGCGACAAGCCAATGATCGGTGGCTCGATCACCGTCAGCCAGGACGTGTTGAACTACCGTGGCAAACGTCGTGATTCGCTGATCGGCACGATCGCCGGCTCGCCGATCGCCGACGCGTATGATTCGGCGGACTGGAAGGCTTTCGTTGCCGACTATAAAAAGAACTTCCCGGACGGCTACCCGAGCCCGTCGCTGTTCGCGCTTGTCTACTACATGAACATGAAGGCGGCGCTTGACGGACTCGAGGCAGTGAAAGGCGATCTGTCCGACGGGCAGAAGAAGTACCGGGAAGCGCTCGCGAAGCTGGCACTGAAGACGCCGACCGGGGAGGTGAAGCTCGACGCCAACCGCCAGGCGATCGGGACGACCTTCATCACCGAGGTTGTCAAGGACGAGAAGGGCAATCTGTTCAACAAGGTCGTGAGCAAGGTGGACAACGTCGAGCAGATGCTGGGGATCAAGCCCGCGGACTTCAAGATCGGTTCGCGCGACGAGCCGAATTGCCCCTAGATGAAGCTCCCCCCGAAGCGCCTTCGGCGCTCCCCCCCAGGGGGCGCCGCCAGCAGCCCGGCAGAGCCGGATCCGCGGCGGCAGCTGGGTTTCGGCGGCCGCTGACGTGAACGTCCCCCGCCGCTCGCTTGCCACCGGCGATGCCCTCGTGCTCGAGGGTGTCACGCGGCGCTTCGGCGCGCTCGCTGCGATCGACGACGTGTCGATCGCAGTTCGCGCGGGCGAGCGGCGTGCCGTCATCGGCGCCAACGGCGCCGGCAAGACGACCCTGTTCAACTGCATTACCGGCGACTTCCCGCCCACATCCGGGCGGGTGCGCTTCTTCGGCGACGACGTCACGGACCTGCCGCCTTACGAACGCATCCGTGCGGGCCTGCGACGCACGTACCAGTCTTCGCTTCTGTTCCGCGACCTGTCGGCGCGAGACAACCTTTTTCTTGCGGTCCGCGGCGTCTCGCGCGGCCGCTACAGTTTCCTGAGGCCCGGGCGCCGCAGCGCGACCCGCGCCGCCGCCGACGAACTGCTCGAGCGCGTCCACCTGACCCGGATTGCCCACCAGCCGGTCGCGTCGCTTGCCCATGGTCAGCAGCGGCAGCTCGAGATCGGCATGGCACTTGCCGGCGCGCCTCGGCTGATCCTGTTCGACGAGCCAGCCGCCGGCCTCTCCCCGGCGGAACGAGTCGAGCTGCTGCATCTCTTCGACGCGCTGCCGGCGCATATCGGCTTTGTACTGATCGAGCACGACCTCGAGATCGCGCTACGCGTCGTCGAGCGGGTATCGGTGCTGCACAATGGCCGCCTTCTCAAGGAAGGGTCGCCGGCTGAGATCGCTGGCGACGCGGAAGTCCAGGCGATCTACATGGGCGAAGGCTACGCGCAGCGCCACGCAGGGGAGCACCGACAGTGAGCTGGTTCTCCCCGCGCGCGGGCGCAACGCCGTCGGGGCCTGTGCTCCAGCTCGACAAGCTCGACGTGTACTACGGACGTGCCCACGCGCTGCAGGGCGTCTCGCTCACCCTCGAACGAGGCACGCTTGCAGTCGTCGGTCGCAACGGCATGGGCAAGACGACGCTCTGCAACGCGATCACCGGCCTGCTGTCGGCCGGCGCAACAGCGACCGGCGCCATCCGGCTCTTCGGCGAGCCGATCCTCGGCCTGGCACCGAACGAGATCACCGGACGCGGCGTCGCCTACGTGCCGCAGGGTCGCCGGGTATGGCCTTCGCTGTCGGTGGACGAACATCTGCGGCTGGCTGTACGCGGCGGTGCACGCGGCGCGTGGACTGTCGACCGCGTCTACCGGAGCTTTCCGCGGCTCGCCGAAAGGCGCGACAACGGCGGCGCACAGTTGTCCGGCGGCGAGCAGCAGATGCTGGCAATCTCCCGCGCACTGCTCCTGAATCCGCGTCTCCTCGTGATGGACGAACCCACCGAGGGACTCGCGCCGGTCATCGTCCAACACGTCGAGGAAATGCTCGTGACGCTGGTGCAAGAGGGCGAGATGGCGATTCTGCTGATCGAGCAGAACCTCGGCGTCGCCATCTCGGTGGCCGACACGATCGACGTGATGGTCAACGGAAGGATTGCCCGGTCGATGCCGGCGTCAGCCCTCGCAAGCGATCGAGCGCTGCAGCAGCGGCTGCTCGGCGTGAGAGTAGCCAGCGACGCCGAGGTGGCCGAGGACGGTGCCGCCGGAGCGCCTCCTGCCCCGCAGGCCGAGAAGGTCGGCGGGGCAGGCCCGGCGGACGTTGACGGCCGAGAGGTCAGAATCTTTACGGTGCGGCGTTCCTATGGCGAAGCCGATGTCAATCCGGCCCGCGGTGCCGCCGGACGTGCCGTCCGCGATCTGACCCGCTGGAACGCGGCCGATCCTCAGGCAAAGCCCAGAGACCGTCTGCTCGAGGGCCGCGCGGAGCGGGCGACGCCACTGCCTACCTTCGAGAAGGCCGCCGCGTCTCTCGCCGGCCGTGGCCGGGAAGCGCACGTGCTCGAACTGCCGATTTCGGCCACCGTCGATCGGGCCGCCTATGTGGCGGGAACCTTCGACACGAAAGGACGCGAACTCTTCTTTCTCAAGAACTGCCTGGACCGTCTCGGCATCCGGACGGTGACCGTAGACCTGTCCACATCCGGGGCCTCGTCGACTGCCAATATCTCATCCCGCGAAGTGGCGCGACACCACCCGCAGGGGGAGGACGCGGTCTTCAGCGGGGACCGTGGTTCGGCGGTCGCCGCGATGGGGCTCGCGTTCGAGCGCTTCGTCCTGACTCGACGCGACCTCGGCGGGCTCGTATCCGCGGGCGGCTCGGGCGGCACGTCGCTCGTCACCACGGCAATGCGGGCGTTGCCGATCGGCTTGCCGAAGGTCATGGTGTCGTCGGTCGCTTCCGGCGACGTGCGGCCCTATGTGGGGCCGAGCGACATCTGCATGATGTACTCGGTAACCGATGTGTCGGGAATCAACCGGATCAGCGAGAAAGTCCTGGGTAATGCCGCCCACGCGCTCGGCGGGATGATCGCGCATGCACGGTCTTCGACAGGCAGCACGCGGCCGGCGCTCGGTCTCACGATGTTCGGCGTGACGACGACCTGTGTCCAGGCGGTGACCGCGCAGCTGCAGGATGCGTATGACTGCCTGGTCTTCCATGCCACCGGTACCGGCGGGCAATCGCTGGAGAAGCTCGTCGAGTCGGGGCTGCTGGCTGGCGTCCTGGACATCACCACGACCGAGGTCTGCGACGAGATCGTCGGCGGTGTGCTGTCGGCGGGCCCGGAGCGGTTCGAGGCCATGATCCGCGCCCGAGTGCCGTATGTAGGTTCCTGCGGCGCGCTCGACATGGTCAACTTCTGGGCTATGGATACGGTACCGGCCCGTTTCAGGGACCGCAGGCTGTACCGGCATAATCCGAACGTGACGCTGATGCGCACCACCCCCGATGAATGCCGGGCGATCGGCCGTTTCATAGTCGACAAGCTTAACCGGATGGAAGGCCCGGTCTGCTTCGTGATTCCGGAGGGGGGGGTGTCGGCGCTCGATGCGCCCGGGGAGCCTTTTTTTGACCCCGAAGCCGACCGGGTGCTGTTCTCGACTATCGAATCCCGCTTCAAGCGGGCGCCTAACCGCCGGCTGCTCAAGTCGCCGCTCCATCTGAACGACTCCGCGTTTGCCGACCTGCTGGTGCAGCAGTTCCGCGAGCTCGTGGGCGTCGGACAGCCGCAACGACAACGTGTGACGAGTTGAGAATATGGCCCGCATTCCTCGTGAACAAATCCTGAGTCACCTGCGCGCGAAGATCGCAAGCGGCCGGCCGATCGTCGGCGGCGGCGCCGGCACCGGATTGTCCGCCCGCTGCGAGGAAGCCGGTGGCATCGACCTGATCGTCATCTACAACTCCGGCCGATATCGGATGGCGGGCCGCGGTTCGCTTGCAGGCATGCTTGCGTACGGCAACGCCAACGAGATCGTCGCCGAGATGGCGCTCGAGGTGCTGCCGGTCGTGCACCATACTCCGGTGCTGGCCGGAGTCAACGGGACCGATCCGTTCATGCTGCGCGAACCGTTCCTGAGACGGCTGGCCGGCCTCGGGTTCTCCGGCGTGCAGAACTTTCCGACGGTCGGCCTGATCGACGGCGTTTTCCGGGCCAACCTGGAAGAGACCGGCATGGGCTACGGGCATGAGATCGATCTGATCCGAGCGGCCCGCGCGCTCGATCTGCTGACGACGCCCTATGTATTTCGCGAGGACGAGGCGATCGAGATGACGCGCGCCGGTGCGGATGTCATCGTCTGCCACCTCGGCTTGACGACGGGCGGCGCGATCGGCGCCAAGACAGCCCTGACGCTGGACGATTGCGTGTCGAAGGTCAATGCCTGGGCGGAGGCGGCGCTGGGAGAGAACCGGGACGTGCTCGTGCTGTGCCACGGTGGCCCCATCGCCGCGCCCGCGGACGCCGAGTACGTCCTGCGTCACTGCCCGGACTGCCACGGGTTCTACGGCGCCTCCAGCATGGAGCGGCTGCCCACCGAGGTCGCGTTGACCGAGCAGACGAAGCGGTTCGTCGCCATCACCCGATAGATCAAGACCACTGGAGACCATCATGACGGGCGCACAGTTCGGCAACTTCCTTCTCGGCTTGATCGGTGCTGCGATCGTAATCGCCCTCGTCGTCTGGCTGCTGCACTGGTTGTACCTGCGCTCGTCGAAGGAGCGCAGCTTCGTGCGGACCGGCATGGGCGGCACCAGGGTCGTGCTCGGCGGGGGCGCCTTCGTCCTGCCCATCTTGCACGATGTCATCCCGGTGAACATGAACACCCTGCGCCTCGAGGTCTCGAGAGGACGCGACAAGGCGCTGATAACCCGCGACCGGATGCGAGTCGACGTCGTCGCGGAGTTCTATGTGCGCGTGCAAGCGTCCGAGGAGGCGATCGCGAATGCAGCCCAGACCCTCGGCACTCGCACGTTGCAGCCCGAGCAGTTGAAGGAGCTGGTCGAGGGCAAGTTCGTCGACGCGCTGCGCACGGTCGCCGCCGAGATGACGATGGAGGAACTGCACGAGAAGCGCGGCGAGTACGTGAAGCGTGTGCGGATGGTCGTCGCGAACGACCTCCTGCTGAACGGCCTTGAACTCGAGACGGTATCGCTGACCCAGCTCGACCAGACTGCGATGGAATTCTTCAACCCTTCGAACGCGTTCGACGCCGAGGGCCTGACCCGGCTCACCGAGCAGATCGAGCGGCGCAAGAAGATCCGCAACGACATCGAGCAGGACACGATGATCCAGATCCGCAACAAGAACCTGGATACGGAGAAGCAATCGCTGAATATCGAGCGCGACCTGGAGAATGCCCGCCTGGTGCAGGAGCGCGATATCGAGATCCAGCGGGCGATGCAGCGATCGGAACTGGTGAAGGAGCGCGCCGAGCGTGAGATGGACGGGGAGCGGGCGCAGATCGGTGCCCGTGAGGCGATCGAGATGGCCAAGATCGCGACCGAGCGCAGCCTGGAAGAGCAGCGCATTGCGCGAGAGCGTGAGATCCAGTCGCTCGAGATCGACCGGCGCAAGCATCTGGAGCTCGCCGAACAGCTGCGTTCGATTGCGATAGCCCAGCAGAGCAAGGCCCAGTCCGAGGCGCAGGCCGAGGCGGACC
>JACCRJ010000399.1 GCA_013813615.1 Lautropia sp.
CGGACCGCCGTCTTTCGGCAAACAACTATCGCGCGCTGTGGGCGGCACAGGAGCGATTGAATCGGCTGGGGATCCTCAAGACGACGTTCGATGTGAACAATCACATCGAGCCGAAGCACATCCTGAAGGTGATGAAGGAGAAGCCGGAGCTGTTCGCCGACTTGCCGCCGATTCCGGCTGATATGGCGATCGGCCCGGGTTACACGTTCAAACCCTGAGCGTTCGAACCCTGAGCCTCGGCCTGGGCGGACTGTCCAAGCGCATCCCGCCGCTTTTTTTCCGGCCGCAAGCAGGCAGGCTCAGCTGACGATCATGCGCGAGGCAAGCGCGTCGCGACTTCAGCCGACCCGGCCCCCAACCGTGCAACTGAATCTGATTATTTGCGCTTGGTGGCGGCGTCGTCGATCTTGTCGCCGGCTTTCTCGACGTCCTTGCCGAAGCCAGACATCGTGTTGCAGCCGGCAACCGCGAATGAAGCAGCAAGCAAAAGCATGGTCAGCAATTTCATTGTTGTTCTCCTCAGGTTTTAAAGGTTGACCCGGCAGCCCATCCCAGGGCTCTGCCCGGGTCGCGTTAGAAGCAAGCAGTGTACCCGGCAGGCAGAGCGCTGCCCGGTCGACTGAAAAACTGGTCGGGCCTCGCTAACATTGCGGCAGGATCCGCGTGTCGGGTTCGCCGCCAACCGCTTCCGGAGAGTCCGATGAAAGCTGCCGTCTACACCAGCAAGGGTGCCGCAAGGGAGGTCCTCGAGGTTTTGCAACGGCCGAAGCCGGAACCGATGAACACCGAGGTCCGGGTACGGCTTGCCTTCAGCGGCGTCAACCCCTCCGACGTCAAGACGCGCGGCCGCGCCGGCATGGACTATCCCGAAGTGATACCGCACAGCGACGGCGCAGGAATGGTCGACGAACTGGGCCCGCAGGCGCCGCGCGAACTCCTGCAGCGGCGGGTGTGGGTCTACAACGGCCAATGGGAACGCGGCCACGGCACCGCCGCCGACTATGTCGCGCTGCCGGCATCGCAGGTGGTTCCGCTGCCGGACGGCGTGCCGTTCGAGGTGGGAGCCTCGGTCGGGATACCGCTGATGACCGCGTATCACGCGGTGCACGCCTGCGACAGCCTGATCGGCAAGACGGTTCTCGTCCCCGGTGCGGCGGGCAGCGTCGGCTTCTACGCCGCACAACTGGCGCGGCTCGCGGGCGCTAAGGTGATTGCAGCGGTCAGCAGCGACGAGAAGGCGGTGATCGCCCGCACCGCCGGGGCCGATGCGGCTGTGAACTATCGGACGGAGGACGTCGTCGAGCGGGTGCGCAGCCTGACCGGCGGGCGGGGCGTCGACCGCATCATCGAGGTCGACGCCGGAAGCAACGCCGCCCGGTACGGCGATCTCCTTGCTTTCGGCGGCAAGGCAGTGATCTATGGATCCAACACCGCGGATGTCACCCTGCCCTTCCGCCCGATGATCATGAGTTTCGCCACGCTTTACTTCTTCATCGTCTACCGCCTGCCGGCGCCGCTGCTGCGCGAAACGACCCGGGGCATCACGCACCTGCTTGCCCGCGGCGACCTGAAGCATCCGGAAACCGCCATCTATCCGCTCGAGCAGATAGCCGAGGCGCACGAGCGCGTCGAACAGGGCGCGAACGCCAAGGTACTGATTCGTCTGCCGGGTTAGCTCCGCAGCGCCTGGTTGAACAGTGCCATGGTCCGGTCCCACGACTGCTTGGCGGCGGCTTCGTCGTAGCGCGGGGTGGTATCGTTGTTGAAGCCGTGCTCCGTGCTCGGATAGACGAACCCCTCGTACCTGACCCCGGCCTTCTTCAACGCCTCCTCGTAGGCGGGCCAGCCGGCGGTGATCCGTTCGTCGTTGCCGGCATATTGGACCAGCATCCGCGCCTTGATCTTGGCGACTTCTTCTGCGGCGGGCGCCGGACCGTAGTAGGGCGCGGCTGCCGCCAGGTCCGGCAGGCGCGTCGCCAGCAGGTTGGCGATGCCGCCGCCATAGCAGAAGCCGACGACGCCGATCCTGCCGTTCACCGCCGCGTGCGTCTTCAGGATGTCGGCGGCAGCAACGAAGTCCTCCCGGACCTTGGGCCTTGCCATAGCCTTTCGGC
>JACCRJ010000403.1 GCA_013813615.1 Lautropia sp.
GGCCTATGTCGCCGGGGGCGATGCCTCTGACCAGCCGGCAACCCGCAGCGGCGAGGCCGCCGCGCGCGAGGCCACGAAGACCCGTAACGACGACCTCAGCGCACTGGTGACAGCCACCCACAACAGCAACAGCGCTGCTGCCATGGCAGCGCTGCTGGTGGTCGGCGGCTCGATCGAGGGGGAGGTCTGGCCGCTGCGCTGGCGTGCCGCCACCGGGCGCCAGGCCGAACTCGCGGCTCGGCTGCGGCGGCTGGGACCACAGATGGTGGAAGGGCTGCGCTGGCCGCTGCTGGAGTTGTGCGCGGCGTCGATCAGGCCGCTGGCACGGCCGTGGCGGGAGGACCTGCTGAGGATGCTGCGTGGCCAGATCGAGATCGATCAGCGGGTGACACTCGCGGAGTGGATCTACTACATGCTGCTGCGCGCTCGCCTCCTGCCTGCCGATACCGACTCCTGGCGGGGCGACGAGTCCGAGGCCAACGCGGCCGAAGCGGTGCGATGGGTGATGGCGCTGCTGGCCCGTTGCGTCGGCGAGCCCGACCTCCGGGCGCAGCGGGTTTCCAACGACATCATCCAGCGCTTCGGGCTGTCGCGGACCGGCCAGTCCTATCCGCCCCTGGACGTGGGCGGACTGCAGGCGGCCACCGCCAGCCTGCGGCACCTGCCGATGCTGCAGCGGCCGCTGTTGCTCAAGCGCTTCGTCAAGTTCCTGCCGCCGGAGGCGCCGATCGAGGCGCGCGACTTCCTGCGGATCCTGGCGCTCATCATCGACTGCCCGATGCCGGAATTCCGGCCGGTGGTGCTGGTGTCGCCCGATACCCAGGCGATGCTCGCCGAGGAAGCTGCTGCTGCTCACGCCGCCTCCTGACCTGACCCGGCGCGGAGCCTCGCGCACGGATCCGGCACTTTGCAGGACGCAGCCGGCTCGACTGATGTAATCTCCGCGGCATGAACCTGCCGACCGCAACCTGGGGTGGCCGCGCCCTGCCCGTCATGCGCAGCGAAGCGCACTTCGGCGATCGCATCGTCCGCTGTTTCGTCCGGCGCCCGCCCAGCCTGGACCGGATGTTCCGGGCCAGCACGGCGCGGCATCCGGCCAGGGATGCCGTCATTCACGAGGGAGCCCGCTGGTCATACGCCCAACTGTCCGACGCAGTCGATCGGACCGCGGCGGGGCTGCAGGCATCCGATATCGAACGGGGCGATCGCGTCGCGATGCTGATCGGCAACCGGCCGGCATTCATCGTCGCCCTGCTCGCGATCCAGCGGCTGCGGGCGATTGCGGTGCCGATCAGCATCCGCGAGCAGGCGCCCGGCATCGCCTACATGCTCGGCCAATGCGGCGCGCGCATGCTGATCCACGACAAGGAACTGGCGGAGCGCTTGCCGAAGCAGTCCGACCTGCCTGCGGGGCTGCAGCGGGTCAGCCTGGGCGTGGGCTCGATCTGGCACCAATGGCAGCAGGCGAAACACGCCAGCGGGTTGCGCGGTGCGGCGGACGAAGGTTCCGAAGGGGGGCCCGAAGAAGGGTCCGAGGAAGACACCGCGGTGATCCTCTACACCTCCGGCACCACCGGCCGCCCGAAGGGTGCGATGCTCAGCCACCTGAACATCGTCCACTCCGCGCTGCATTATGAATTCTGCATGGCGCTCACCGGCGAGGACCGCTCCGCCATGGCGGTTCCCGCGAGCCACGTCACCGGGCTGGTGGGGATGATCATGGCGATGCTCCAGGTCGGCGGGGCCATCGTCATCGTGAGCAGCTTCAAGGCCCGATCGTTCCTGGAATTGGCCGCCGCCCACCGGATCACCCACACGATCCTGGTGCCGGCGATGTACCAGCTGTGCCTCCTCGACCCGGATTTCGCCAGCTTCGACTTAGGGGCCTGGCGGATCGGCGCTTATGGCGGCGCGCCCATGCCGCGGTCGACCATCGAGGCGCTTGCCGGCAAGTTGCCCCGGATGACGCTGATGAATGCCTATGGCGCCACCGAAACCAGCTCGCCCGCCACGATCATGCCCGCGGGACAGCAGGCGGACCATCTGGCAAGCGTCGGCAAGCCGGTGCCGGCGGCCGACATCAGGGTGATGGACGAAGCCGGCCGGGAAGTACCGGCGGGAACCAGCGGCGAGTTGTGGATCGGCGGGCCGATGGTCGTTGCGGGCTACTGGGACGATCCGCAGGCTTCCGCCGCTGCGTTCACCGGCGGCTGCTGGCGGTCCGGCGACATCGGCTCGATCGACACCGACGGCTACGTCCAGGTGTTGGATCGCAAGAAAGACATGCTCAACCGCGGCGGCTACAAGATCTATTCGGTCGAGGTGGAGAACGTGCTGCTGGCTTGCGAGGGGGTGCTGGAAGCGGCGGTGGTGGGGCGGCCCTGCCCGGTCCTGGGTGAGCGCGTTCATGCAGTCGTCTCGGTAACCGGCGCGATGGCGGCCGACGTGTCCGCCTG
>JACCRJ010000433.1 GCA_013813615.1 Lautropia sp.
ACCCCAAACCGTGTCAAATTACCCCTCGCTCCCAATAGGGCGATTCATTCAACTCATCAGTTACCGCAATAATGCGGCCTCCTCCCAACGCGCCTGCCCGCGGGTGATGCGCTGGGCGGTCAGAAGACTACAAAGGCCGAGCAGTTCGGCTAGAAGAAGATCCAGTCTTGAAAGGGTATGTGCATATGAAAGAGTCTCCGGTCGCCAGCGATCTTCGTGACCATCGCTTTGCCGTCTCCGGAGCCTCCGGGTTTATCGGTCGGCACCTGACATCTCTCCTGCATGAACGCGGCGCGCAAGTCATCATGCTGCGCCGGCCCGGCAGCCCCACCGCGCCCTTCACGTCGATCCGCTCGCACGTGATCGATTTCTCCGACAGCAAGGCCTGTGCGGCGTCGTTGCGCCGGCTGAAACCGACACATGTCATTCACCTCGCCGGCTTCGCCAACAGCGACCGCTCGGTCGATTCGATCGCCCGGTCCCTGGATGTCAACCTGACGGCGAGCATGAAATTGATCCTCGGCGCGATGGATGCGATTCCCGACAGCCGGGTCGTCGTCTCCGGCACACTCGAGACCTCCAATCCCTGGGAAGACCCGGTCGAAGTCGGATCGCCGTATGGGATCAGCAAGGCGATGCTGGAAGTATTGACCGGCGGCCTGCACCGCCTCTACGGCGCGAACCTGATCAATGCCCGGCTAGGCATGGTCTACGGACCCGACGATCCCAACGAGCATCGCCTTGTGCCGTGCGTCGTCAGCGCCTTCCTGCGTGGCACGGCGCCGGTGCTGAGCAGTGGCCGTCGCCGCTGTGACTGGATTTATGTTTCGGACGTCGCCGAGGCCCTGGTTGAAGCTGCGTTGATCAAAAAGGCGGCACAGCCCGAGATCGACATCGGCACGGGTCAGCTGATCAGCATCCGCCGGGTTGCGGAAGTGATTCGCGGCCATCTCGGGACAACGATCCAGCCGGTCTATTCGGACGAGCTCGACCGTCCGAACGAGCAGGAACGCGCGGCAGACGCTGAACAGACCTTCCGCCTTTCAGGCTGGCGCGCACGCGTGAGCCTCACCGAGGGCATCTCCAGGACGGTCGCCTGGCATCGGCGCCAGCGTGCCGAGGATCCGCATTCCGAGACGATGCCGTCTCCAGGCGCCGGCCGGGCGCCGCGGATGCGCCCTTCACTCTGAAGCTGTTCAGCCGCGCGGCCGCGACGCCACGCGGCTTGATGTACCTGCTCCCGTTCCTGGCGCGCTACAAGCTTCGGGTCTTCCTTGCTCTGCTCTTCCTGGTGCTGGCTGCGGCCACCACACTGGTCGTGCCTTATGGCCTCAGGCAGTTGATCGACGGCGGCCTCACCGCCGGCGACGACGAGCGCCTGGCGGTGATCCGTGACCAGTTCCTGCTGCTTCTAGCGCTTGCAGTGATGATGGCGGTGTTCACCTCGGCCCGCTTCTACATGGTGAGCTGGCTCGGCGAACGCCTCACCACCGATCTGCGTGAAGCGGTGTATGCGAACGTGCTGCGGCAGCGGCCCTCGTTCTTCGAGACCCTGCAGACCGGCGAGGTGCTCTCGCGCCTGACGGGCGACACCACCCTGGTCCAGACGGTGGTCGGATCGAGCCTTTCCGTCGGCCTCAGGAGTTCGATCATGATGATCGGCGGCATCCTGGTAGTGGCCTTCATCCGGCCGACGCTGGTGCTGACGGTGATCGCGATCCTCCTGCTGTTCATACTGCCGCTGATGCTGATCGGACGGCGCGTGCGGGCGCTGTCGCGCGCGAGCCAGGACCGGCTGGCCGATTCCAGTGCGCTCGCGTCCGAGATACTCAATGCGATTCCAGTCGTCCAGAGCTTCGGCCAGGAAGCGCGTGAAAGCAGGCGTTTCGACCAGGCCAGCGAAGTCGCGTTCAGGACCGCCATCCGCCGCACCCGCTCGCGCTCGATGCTCACGGCGCTGGCCATCGCGGCGGTCTTCGGTGCCAACCTCTATGGCTTGTACGTCGGCGTGCAGGCAGTAATGGACGGCCGTCTTTCTGCCGGGACCCTCGGGCAGATCGCGCTTCTGATCGCCATCATCGCATCGTCGGCTGCGGTGCTCGCCGAAGTATGGGGCGACCTGCTGCGCGCAGCCGGGGCCACCGAAAGACTGCTCGAGCTGCTGCATGCGCCAGGTGACCCGCCGCAAGGCGACGCCGACACCGGCGACGCTTCCTCGGGCCAAAGTTCTTCCGGCCGGCGTTCGGCGGTAAGCATCGCGTTCGATGCGGTCGCTTTCGCCTACCCGTCCCGGCCTCAACCCGCGGCGCTCAGCCAACTGTCTTTCGAAGTGGCCGCCGGCACCACGGTCGCCGTCGTCGGTTCATCCGGCGCCGGAAAGACCACGCTGTTCCAGCTGCTCGAGCGCTTCTATGACATCGACCACGGCCGCATCCTGATCGATGGACGATCGATCCACCAGATGTCGCTGATGCAACTGCGCGGCTGCATCTCGCTGGTCCCGCAGGACCCGGTGATCTTTTCCGGTTCGGCGGCAGACAACATCCGCTACGCAAAGCCGGCGGCCGACGACGAGGCAGTGGCGAGCGCAGCGCGGCTCGCCTTCGCCGATGAGTTCATCCGCGCGCTTCCGGACGGCTACGACACGTTCCTCGGGGAGCGCGGCGTGAGGTTGTCGGGCGGCCAGCGGCAGCGGCTTGCCATCGCCCGCGCGATCCTGGCTGACCGGCCCATCCTGCTGCTCGATGAGGCGACCAGCTCGCTGGATGCGCAGTCGGAGAGGATGGTGCAGCGGGCGCTCGATGCGGCCCGATCCAACCGGACGACCCTCGTGATCGCGCACCGCCTCGCCACCGTTCAGTCGGCGGACCGCATCCTGGTGATGGAAGCCGGCAGACTGGTGGAATCGGGCAGCCACCAGGAGCTGCTCGCCTTGAACGGCATCTATGCGAAGCTCGCAGCCATGCAGTTCTTCGCGGACCCACGGGCGATGGCCACCGCTGCGGTGTCGGCAGACTAGTGGGCGGCGTGCGTCCGCGCCGGGGACAGCTGGGGTCATGCCGACCAGTCGACCATCCCCGTCACCGCCGTCAGCAGCACGATGACGCCGAAGATGATCCGGTACCACGCGAAGGCGACGAAACTGTGGGTCGCAACGAACCGGATCAGCCAGTGCACGCAGACCAGCGCGCTGAAGAAGGCGGTAGCCAGCCCGATTGCGAACAGCGGTACATCGGCCATGCTGAGGATGGCCCGGTATTTGACCGTGTCGTAGACGCCGGCGCCGATCAGGGTGGGAATTGCAAGGAAGAACGAAAATTCCGTTGCCGTGCGGCGCGATAACCCGAACAGCATCCCTCCGATGATGGTCGCGCCCGAGCGGCTGGTGCCCGGAATCAGCGAGAAGGCCTGCGCGATGCCCAGCTTCAGCGCATCCGCAGCGGTGAGGTCATCCAGGTCGAATACGCGCGGACGGATCCGCTGCATGCGGTGGCGGTATTCGACCCAGAAGATGATCAGGCCGCCGACGATGAATGCCAGCGCCACCGGCACCGGCTTGAACAGGTAGGTCTTGATCCTGCTCGCAAAGATCACCCCGAGCAGCGCCGCGGGCGTGAAGGCGATCAGCAGGTTGACCGCGAAGCGCTTGGCGACCGGATCGGTGAAGATGCCCTTCGCGGTGGCGCCGATCCTGCCGCGGTAGTACCAGATGATCGCGAACATCGCCCCGGTCTGGATGGCCACGTCGAAAAGCTTGGCCTTCTGGTCGCTCCAGCCCAGCAGCGCGCCGGCGAGTATGAGGTGGCCGGTGCTGGAGATCGGCAGAAACTCGGTCAACCCTTCGACGATTCCGAGGATCAGGGCCTTGACGAGCAGGGGCAGTGCGTAAAGGAATTCCATGCCGCCGCATCCTACGCGACTTCAGCGGTCCCACCAGTGATAAAAGTGGTGCACCGGTCCATGCCCGGCGCCGGTGCGGCTGATCGACAGGCTGTCTGCAGCCGCCAGCGCCCCGGTGAGGTAGCGCTTGGCCTCCTGCACCGCGGTGGGGACATCGCCAGCCTGTGGCAGCAGGGCCGCAATCGCAGCGGAGAGCGTGCAGCCGGTGCCGTGGGTGTTGCGCGTGGCTATGCGCGGTGACGGCAGCTCGATCATCCGGTCGCCATCATGCAGCAGATCGATCGCATCGCCGTCCAGGTGGCCGCCTTTCACCAGCACCCACCGCTCGCCGCCGTCGCTCATCAATCGGCGCAGGCGTTCGGCTGCGCGGCGCATCTCGGAAATCGTCTCAGGCGACCGCTGCCGCAGCAGGACGCCGACTTCCGGAAGGTTCGGCGTAAGGACCGTGGCCAACGGCAGGACCGCCTCGATCAGCATGCTGATCGCGCTTTGCTCGAGCAGGCTGTCGCCGCTCTTGGCAATCATGACCGGGTCCAGCACCCGATGGGGCAGATCGCCGGAAGAAACCGGCTTCTGCAGCCCTTCGGCGACCGCCTGCGCGGCCCCGGCGGTGCCGACCATGCCGATCTTGGCGGCATCGATCGCCACGTCGGCGAACAGCGTTGCCAGCTGCAGCCGGATGAAGTCCGGCGGTGTCGACTGAATGCCGGTGACCGCCTGCGTGTTCTGCGCCGTGAGGGCACAAACGACGCCGCAGCCGTAGGCGCCCAGGGCCGAGAAGGCCTTGATGTCCGCCAGCACGCCAGCGCCGCCGGAGGGGTCGATGCCGGCGATAGTGAGCACTTTCGGCACGCGGCTGGCCGTGGATTGAATAGCCATGTGATTCATCTTCCTGCAGGTGACAGCGTGGCGATATCGAGCTTGCTATGCTACGGGCAGTCAGCGTGCGCTTTCACCGCTCCTGTAGAAGGATTCTGCGGTTTCGCCACGAACGCCCGCGGATCGCGCTTCCCGGCCGGGCCGGCTATACCATGCCGGTTCCGCCTTCACGGCTTATGGAAGTAAAGTGTGAACCTGGAAAAAGTGATCTTCGGCTTTTTCACCATCTTTGCCTGCACCCTGAACTTCGGGTTCTTCCTTGGCGACATGGACCGGCCGGAGATGCACCACCCCTCGGAGCTCTTCGCTGCCATCGTCGTCAACCTCATCGCGCTGGTGATCAAGTTCGGTGACCGCACGCAGCTCGGGGCCACCCATCTCGCCACCAGCCTGGTGGCCACGCTGCAGCTGCTCGCCGCCGCAATGGTCTGGCTCTGGACGGTGCAACTGCAGGGGCAGGCGATGGATGCTGAAGCGATGTCGGTGATCGTCTCCATGTCGGGCGGCGCGCTGCTGGCCAACCTGGTCTCGGTCACCCTGCTGATCGGCGAGACCCTGCGCCAGGGACGTTGATCCTGCGCGGGAGAGCCCAGGGAACACCAGAAGGCACGGCGACGTCTGAGTGAGCGAAGTCCTCTACATCATCCTGCGGCGGCTGCGGGCCCCGCTGATCACGCTGATCGTGGTTTACGCCATCTCGGTGCTCGGGCTGGCGCTGATGCCGGGCAGCGATCCCGCCGGCAACCCGTGGCGCCTGGGCTTCTTCCACGCCTTTTATGTGATGAGCTACACCGCCACGACGATCGGCTTCGGCGAACTGCCGTTTCCGTACAGTGACGCTCAACGCGCCTGGCTGATCCTCTCGATCTACCTGTCGGTCATCGGCTGGACCTATGCACTCGGGTCGATCTTCGCGCTGACCACCGATCCCACCTTTCGCAGCACCGTCGCCCGGAGCATCTTCCGCTGGCGGGCAATACGGCTGACCGATCCCTTCTTCATCGTCTGCGGCTGCGGCCAGAGTGGGGCAGCACTGGCCCACGCGCTGGATCGGATGGGCTATCGGCTGGTGCTGCTGGACGTGCGGCCGGACCGGGCGGCGCGCATCGCCATCGCTGAGTTCACCATGCCGCCGGTGGTGTTGGTCGCTGACGCCCGCAATCCTGAAGTGCTCAGCGACGCGGGCATCCACAAGCCGGAGTGCAAGGGAGTCATCGCCCTGACCAAGCTCGACAGCGCCAACCAGACGATCTCGATCGGCGCCAAGGTCCTGCGCAACGAGATGCTGGTGATTGCCCGCGTCAAGGACAGCGTCGAATCCAACAACCTGAGTGCCTTCGGCGGCGTCCATATCATCAACCCGTTCCGGGTCCTTGCCACCAACATCGGCCTCGACATCGCCGCGCCGGAAGTGCTGCGGCTGGAGGACTGGCTGACCGGCGCGCCAGGGTCGCCCTGCCCCAGCCGCGTCAACGTGCCGAAAGGACCGTGGGTGCTGGTCGGCTACGGCCGCTTCGGCCAGTCCATCACCGAGATCCTCGATGAAGCGCATGTGGACTGGCGGGCGATAGACCCCGGCGCTTCCGTCGCGCGGGAGGCCCGGGTGCTGGCGGCCGACAACACCGAATCGGCCCTGCGGGCGGCCGGCATTCTCAAAGCGGGCGTCGTCGTCGCCGGCACCGACAGCGATACGGTCAACCTCGGCGTCACGACGCTGGCGCGGCGCCTGAACCCCGACATCTTCGTCGTGGTCCGCCAGAACGACGCCGCCGACCGCGTCCTGATCGATGCCGCGCGTTCCAACCTGCGGTTCGTGCAGTCGGACCTGATCGTCCGCGAATGCCTGCAGATACTGAAAACGCCGTTGTTCGGCGACTTCATCACCCGCATTCGGGCGGGCGGCAGCACCCAGGCCAGCAAGACAATCGAACTCATCATGGCCACCGTCGGCAACGCTTCCCCCCGCAACTGGGAATTCCGCTGCGATACGCTGCAACCGGGAATGTTCGGCGCCTTCTTCCAGACGTACGAGGAGCCGCTGCAGATCCGGCATCTACTGGTGGATCCCGCCGATCGCGACCGCACACTGAGCGCCGCTGCCGTCTACCTGGTGAGCAGGGGGCAGAACCTGATCTTGCCGCCGCCGGACACCGAATTGAAACCGGGCGACCGCCTTCTCTTCATCGGGCGCGAACGCGCCCGCATCCGTCAGTTGCGGTTCTTGTACGAGCCAGGGGTCTTCGACTACGTCCGAACCGGCCTGCAGCCCCCGCAGGGCTGGCTGTTCCGCAAACTTCAGTCGATGCGAACCGCGCGGCTCAAGTCCGCCGGTCATTGAGCCTACGGGCATTTCCGGCAGTCTGGTTTGATGACGCGGCCGTTCATTGACGCCGATGGCGAGAGGGTAGTACATTACTGACTGCAAAGTCAGTAATGTACGCGGTCAGTTTCAGTATCAGGACCCGCCCCACCGTCATGCCAGCCGATTCCTTGCCGTCTGATTCCGCCGCCATCCCACCCGCAGCCAAGCGCCGGCCCCGTGGGCCGCGCTGGGAACGTCGCAAGGACAGCCGCCCCAGTGAGCTGCTGGAGGCCGCTCTGGAAAGCTTCGTGGAGCGGGGCTTTGCCGCCGCCCGGCTCGACGACGTGGCGGCCAAGGCCGGCGTCTCCAAAGGAACACTGTATCTCTACTACGCGAACAAGGAAGAACTCTTCAAGGCGGTGGTACGGCGCTCGATTGCGCCGCTGATCGCCGAAACCCGGGAAATCATCGAGCAGTCCGATCGGGACAGCGAAGCGCTGCTGGCGCAGTTCCTGAACATCTGGTGGACACGGTACGGCGGCACGCGGCTTTCCGGCATCACCAAGCTGGTTATCAGCGAAGCCGGTAATTTCCCGGAAATGGCGCGCTTCTATAATGGCGAAGTGGTCAAGGGCAATCACGATCTGATCACGATGATCCTGAAGCGGGGAGTTGCGCGGAACGAGTTCCGCGAGATCGACGTCGACGCGGTTGCCCATCATGTGATGGCACCGCTGGTGCTGCGCTCGATCTGGGCGAATTCGATCGAACCGTGCTGCGGCAGTGCCGGCGAAATGGATTCGCAACACTTCCTTGCTCATCATCTCGACATGCTGCTGAGGGCCTTGCGCGAGGTCCCTGCGGCCGGCACAGGCAGTGCGAGCGGACAGTAGGGCCGATATGGACATAGAGCAGGCAAGGTTCAACATGGTCGAACAGCAGATCCGCACGTGGGAAGTGCTGGATCCGGACATCCTCGAATCGCTTGCGCTGATCAAGCGTGAAGCGTTCGTTCCGCAAATGTATCGTGACCTCGCCTTCGCCGATGTCGAAATCCCGCTGGTCGTCGACGGCAAGCGCACCGGCCAATGCATGCTCACGCCGAAGATGGAAGCGCGGCTCCTGCAGTCGCTGGAGGTGCACCGGCACGAGTCGGCCCTGGAGATCGGCACGGGGTCGGGCTACGGCACCGCCCTGCTCGCCCAGCGCACCCGCAGGGTCCAATCGTGGGAGATCGATCCGGCGATTGCCAAATTTGCGGCCGACAACCTGCGCCGCACCGGCATCGGAGAGGTCCGCCTGAACATCGGCGACGGTTCGCGGATGAGCGGCGACGAACGGTTCGACGCGATCATCCTCTCCGGCTCGGTGGCACAGGTGCCCGAAGACCTGCTGGAGCGTCTCAACGAAGGCGGCAGGCTGTTCGCCATCGTCGGCGAGGCGCCGACGATGCATGGCCGCCTGTTGACCCGCATCGGCAACCGCTGCATATCCAAGGACCTCTTCGAGACGGTTGGTTCCCGCCTGCAGGGGTTTCCGTCCGGCTCGCGCTTCAAGTTCTGAGCGCGTGAGGACCATTACCGCCACGGAACTTGCCCGCTGGCTCGCCGAAGCGCGCGAGGAGCCTCCCGTGGTGCTCGACGTGCGTGAAGCCTGGGAGGTGGAACTGGCAAGCCTGCCGGGTTCGGTCCAGGTGCCGATGGGCAGCATAGTCGCTTCGTTGGACCAGCTCGATCCCGATCGCAGCATTGTCTGCCTCTGCCATCACGGCGCGCGCAGCATGCAGGTCGCCATCTATCTGCAACGGCAGGGCTTTCGCGACGTGATCAACCTGACGGGCGGCATCCATGCCTGGTCGGAGCAAGTGGACCCTGCGATGCGGACGTACTGACAACAACAATGACCGGAGCTTCCCGATGACAGCCGATCCTGCGGCCTGCGCTGCGGTGCGTCTATCGGATGCGCCCGCGTCGCCTCGCATTCCGCGCGGGTTCCTGCAGCGGCACGCCGTCGCTTGCACCGCGGTTGCCGCTTGCCTCGTCCTGCTCGCACCCGGCCGGGCGATGGCACTGGACCTGCTGCAGGCATTCGAGGCTGCACAGCGCCATGACGCCCAGCTGAACAGCACGCGCCTGCAACTCGCAGCGGTACGGGAACGGTTGCCCCAGGCGCGGGCTGGCCTGAGGCCGTCCATCGGCGCGGCAGCCGCTGCCAATGCCGGGCGATACGACGCCGACGTCGGCCCGGCCCGCAGCTTCGACAACGTCAACGGCGGCATCAACCTCAGCTTTCCGCTCTATCGTCCGGCGAATACGGCCGTGCTCGACCAGACGG
>JACCRJ010000530.1 GCA_013813615.1 Lautropia sp.
GTCGAGCCAGCGCGCGAGCGACCGGGCATCGACGCTCGCCGCACGCCCGCTTGCCGGCCGGCAACCCGGCTGCCGGAACGTGATGATCTCTTTCTTCAGCTTCACCAGAAGGCGGTTGAAGCTCTGCTGCGCCGACCGGCTTTCCTTGAACGACAGCGCCTGGAGCTGCTCGACGGCTTTCAGGTGCGCCGCGAAGGCGCGCGACGGTGTCTCCGGCCCGCAGACGAAGACGTTGATTCCCTCCGGGGCCAGGAGCACGGTGCCGTGCATGCCGAGCGCATCGCCGGCGCTGAAGATATCCTGGCGCAAGGCCGGCAACTCGGCGAGATCGGTAAAGAGGTAGGAGGCGAGATTGAGGAACATGTCACCGGCTGATCGGGCCCGATTCTACTTGAGCTGGCGCCGCCGTCCCCGACGTGGCGCCTCCTCGTACAATGGGCTGCCCTCGCAACCTCCACTTCTGAATTCGGCAGGCCATCGATTCCAGTGACTAACCCAGGGTTCGTACACCTGCGGCTGCGCTCCGAGTATTCCATCTCGGATTCCATCGTCCGCATCGACGATGCGGTCGCTGCTGCCGCCGCAGATCAGCAGCCGGCACTGGCGCTGACGGATTCCGCGAATCTGTTCGGCTGGGTGAAGTTCTACCGCGCGGCCATCGGCAAGGGAATCCAGCCGCTTTGCGGGCTGGATTGCTGGGTGACCAACACCGAGGACCGGGACCGTCCGTACCGTCTGCTGCTGATTGCCGCGACGCTGCAGGGCTACCGGCACCTGTGCCAGCTGATCTCGCGCGGCTGGTTGGAGAACGAATATCGCGGCCGCGCAGAACTCCTGCCGGACTGGCTCACCCTGGATCAGACGCGCGGCCTGGTCGCGCTCTCCGGTGCGGCAGCCGGTGAAGTCGGGCAGTGGCTGCTGGGCGGCAACCGGCTGCGCGCGGAGGAAGCAGCCCTGCGGCTTGCCGATCGGTTCCCCGACGCCTTCTACCTGGAAGTGCAGCGCTACGACGCGCCGGAGAGCGAAAGCTGCACGCGGGAGACGGCCCGGCTGGCCGCCCGGCTCAAGCTGCCGCTGGTGGCGACGCACCCGGTCCAGTTCATCGGCGCCGACGACTTCCGGGCCCATGAAGCACGGGTCTGCATCGCCGACGGCGAGATCCTCGCCAATCCGCGGCGGGTGCGCCGCTTCACGCCGGCGCAGTATTTCAAGACACGTGCGGAAATGGCGGAGCTTTTTGCCGACCTGCCGCAGGCCCTGGCCAACAGCGTCGAGATCGCGCGTCGTTGTTCCTTCTCGATGAAGCTCGGCGAATCCCGGCTGCCGGAATTCCCGATCCCCGAGGGCATGGGCGTTGACCAGTACCTGCGCCAGTTGGCCGCAGAGGGACTGGTCCGGCGGATGGAGAAGCTGTTCCCGGACACGGTAGTGCGCGCATCGCGCCAGGCAGAGTACGAGGGCCGCCTGCGCATCGAATGCGACATGATCATCAGCATGGGGTTTCCCGGCTACTTCCTGATCGTCGCGGACTTCATCGGCTGGGCGAAGGCCAACGGCGTGCCGGTCGGGCCCGGCCGGGGTTCGGGCGCCGGCTCGCTCGTCGCCTTCGCGTTGGGCATCACCGATCTGGACCCGATTCCGTATGCGTTGCTGTTCGAGCGCTTCCTGAACCCGGAGCGGGTGTCGATGCCCGACTTCGATATCGACTTCTGCCAGGATAGCCGGTCGCGGGTCATCGAGTACGTGCGCCAGAAATACGGCGGTGACGCGGTCTCTCAGATCGCCACCTTCGGCACCATGGCAAGCAAGGCGGTGATCCGCGACGCCGGCCGGGTGCTCGACATGCCGTACAGTTTCTGCGACCAGCTCTCCAAGCTGATTCCGATCGTGCAGGCCAAGCCGCTGTCGCTCGACAAGGCACTGGTGGAGGAGCCGATCCTCGCGGAGCGCGAACGCAAGGAGGAGGAAGTGCGCGAGCTGCTGGCGCTCGCGCGGCGGCTGGAGGACATCACCCGCAACGTCGGCATGCATGCGGGCGGCGTGCTGATCGCCCCTGGCCGGCTCACGGATTTCTGCCCGCTCTACAAGGCGCCGGGCACGGATTCGGTCATCAGTCAGTATGACAAGGACGACGTCGAAGCGGTCGGTCTGGTGAAGTTCGACTTTCTCGGGCTGCGCAACCTGACCATCATCGACCTGGCGGTGCGCTATGTGAACCAGCGGCGCGAGGCGGACGGTGCCGAAGCTCTTGATCTTTCCACGCTGGCTTTCGACGATGCCAAGGCCTACCAGATCCTGAAGGACGGCAATACCGTCGCAATCTTCCAGGTGGAAAGCGACGGCATGAAGAAGCTGCTGCGCAAGCTCCAGCCGGATCGCTTCGAGGACATCATAGCGGTGCTGGCCCTCTATCGTCCCGGTCCGCTCGGCTCGGGGATGGTGGACGATTTCATCCTCAGGAAGCGCGGCCAGCAGAAGATCGACTATTTCCATCCCGACCTGCGCGAATGCCTGGAGCCGACCTACGGCGTGATCGTCTACCAGGAGCAGGTGATGCAGATCGCGCAGATCGTCGCCGGCTACACCCTGGGCGGCGCCGACCTGCTGCGTCGCGCGATGGGCAAGAAGAAGGCCTCGGAGATGGCGTTGCAGCGGCAGATCTTCATGGATGGAGCGAAGTCTCAGGGCCGCGATCCGGCGCTCGCGACCCATCTTTTCGACCTGATGGAGAAGTTCGCCGAGTACGGTTTCAACAAGTCGCACACCGCCGCCTACGCGGTGGTCACCTACCAGACCGCCTGGCTGAAGGCGCACTATCCAGCCGAGTTCATGGCGGCAACCTTGTCGTCCGACATGGACGACACCGACAAGGTCAACCTGTTCGTGCGCGACGCCCAGGCGAACGGCGTGACAGTGATGCTCCCGGACATCAACGCCTCCGGTTTCCGCTTCGAGCCGCAGGACCACTGCACCATCCGCTTCGGCCTCGGCGCGGTGAAAGGCGCCGGCCAGTCGGCGGTGGAGAACCTGAACGCGGTGCGCGAAGAAGGCGGCTCCTTTGGTGAGATCTACCATTTCTGCGATCGGATCGACCGGCGGCTCGTCAACCGCCGCGCGGTCGAGGCGCTGGTGCGCGCCGGCGCCTTCGATCGGCTGGACTTGGACCGGGCCAAGCTGCTGGCAAACGTGCAGCGGGCGATCGACGCAGCCGAGCAGGGAGCCCGCGCGCGCAGCGCGGGCCAGGCAGGGCTGTTCGGCGACTTCGGTCTCGAGCCGCAAAGCGGCGCCGATGCGGCGCCGGCGCGGGAGTGGCTGGCGGCGCCGCCGTGGGACGAGCATCGGCGCCTGCACGAAGAAAAGGTTGCGCTGGGCTTCTTCCTGTCGGGGCACCTGTTCACGGCGCATGAGCGGGAACTGCGCCGGTTCGTGAAGACACGGCTGGCAGACCTTCCGCGCATCGTCGAAGGCTCGCACGGCAGCACCACGGTGACGGTGGCCGGCATCGTCTCGGCCATCTCCAGTACGCTGACGCGCCGCGGTCGGATGATGCGGG
The DNA here is from genome assembly GCA_013813615.1 of Lautropia sp. Lineage (GTDB taxonomy): Bacteria > Pseudomonadota > Gammaproteobacteria > Burkholderiales > Burkholderiaceae_E > Lautropia. The sequence goes on from JACCRJ010000530.1 coordinate 3,554, forward strand.
TCGTACTGGATGACCGCACCGCCAGCGAGGAGCTCGCGGTGTTCTCCGAGCAATACGAGCAGAACCGCATCCTGCTGAAGGAGGACGAGTTGATCGTCGTGCACGGCAAGGTCTCCAAGGACGAGTACAGCGGCGGCTATCGCTTCAGCGCCGAGCGTATCCTGGACCTGGGCACTGCGCGCGCCGAGCACGCGCGGGCGCTGAAGCTGCGGATGAACGGGCAGTCGGACGCGAACCGCCTGGCCGGCCTGCTGAAGCCTTTCAAAGTGGGCACCCTGCACGGCGCTGGCTGCCCGGTGGAGATCGAGTACCACAACGGGGTGGCGGCGGTGTCGGTTCGGCTCGGTCCGGAGTGGGTCGTCAAGCCCGCGGATGCGCTTCTCTCGCAGCTTGCGGACTGGCTCTCGCCGGACGGCGTCGAACTGCTCTATCGATGAAGCCGGCCGCCACCGACAAGGTGCTGTTGCGCCGTCTGCTGGGCCACGTCAGGCCGCATTGGCGGGTTTTTGCGCTCGGCGTGGTCGGCATAATCCTGACCGCGCTGACCGAGCCGGTCTTCCCGGCGATCATGAAGATTCTGCTGGACCACGGTTTCGGCGACACCGGGGACCAGCGGCTGATGTGGCTCGCGCCCGTCATGATCATCGGGCTCTTCCTGCTGCGCGGCACCTTCACCTTTGCGATGAACTATGCAATGAACTACGTAAGCCAGGAGGTCCTGCTCGACCTGCGCCGCGACATGTTCAACCGGCTGGTGGAGATGCCCAACCGGTTCTTCGCGATGAACTCCTCCGGCACCGTAATCGCCCGTCTGGTGAGCGACGTGCAGAATGTGACCCAGACGCTGTCGAGCGTGATGATCATCCTGGTGCGCGACAGCTTCGTGATCGTCGGGCTGCTCGCCTGGCTGCTGTACCTCAACTGGCAGCTCACCACCGTCGCGCTGATCCTGATACCGCTGGTGGCGGTTGCCGTCGGCTCCTTCTCCAAGCGCATGCGGCGCCTGTCGGCGGAGCAGATCCGCTACACCGGCGAGTTGACCGGCGTCGTCGAGGAGGCGATCCACAGCAACCCCGTCGTCAAGGTTTACGGCGGGCAGGGCTACGAGCGTTCGCGCTTCGCAGCTGCCAGCGGAAAGCTGCGCGACTTTGCCCGCCGGATGACGGTGGCGTCGGCGCTGATCGTGCCGATCACGCAGATCATGGCCGCGGTGGCGGTCTCGGTCGTGATCTCGATTGCGCTCTACCAGTCGCAGCACGACAGGACTACCGTCGGCGACTTCGTATCGTTCATCACGGCGATGCTGATGATCCTCGCGCCGCTCAAGCATCTGGCCGACGTCAACAGCCAGCTGCAGCGTGCGCTCGCAGCCGCCGACGCGGTGTTCCGGTTCATCGACGAACCGATCGAAAGCGACCAGGGCACGCGCACGGTCGAGCGGGTGCGCGGCGACATCCGTTTCTCGGGGGTGAGCTTCGGCTATGAGAAGGCCGAACGCCTTGCGCTGTCGGGGATCGACCTGCACATCCGCGCCGGCGAAACCGTCGCCCTGGTGGGCAGCTCCGGCGGTGGCAAGACAACCATGGCGAACCTGCTGCCGCGCTTCTACCCGGTCACCGCCGGCGTCATCTCGATCGACGGCATTCCCGTCGAGACGATGAGGCTGCAGAGCCTGCGCCGCCAGATCGCGTGGGTCAGCCAGACGGTGATGCTCTTCAACGACACGATCGCGAACAACGTCGCCTACGGCGACAACCGGGGGGCGCCGGAAGCGGAGGTGCGGGCTGCGCTTGAGGCTGCCTACCTGACCGATTTCATCGCGTCGCTGCCCAACGGTATCAACACCGTCATCGGCGACAATGGCATCCGCCTGTCCGGTGGCCAGCGCCAGCGGCTGTCGATTGCGCGGGCGCTGCTGAAGAACGCGCCAATCCTGATCCTCGACGAGGCCACGTCGGCACTCGACAACGAATCCGAGCGCTACGTCCAGGCGGCGCTCGAGCGCCTGATGAAGGGGCAGACCACGCTGATCATCGCGCACCGGTTGTCCACGGTCGAGAAGGCCGACAGGATCGTCGTCCTGGCGGGTGGCAGCATCGTCGAGCAGGGCACGCACGCCCAGTTGATGGTGGGCGCGGGCCTGTACTCCCGGCTCTATGCCGGCGGCGAACTGGTCACCTGAGAAGCCGTCTCTCAACGCATCCCGAGACCCGAGCCCGTCGATGCCCAGCATTGCCCTGATACTCAGCACCTACAACCGGCCGGTTGCGCTGGACCTCGTGCTGGGCAGCGTGGCACGGCAACAGTCGATGCCGGAGCAGGTGATCATCGCCGACGACGGCTCGGATGCCCGCACGGCGGCAGTCGTCGAGGCCTGGAAGCCGAGGCTGGGCACCGCGTTGAATCACGCATGGCAACCGGACGACGGCTTTCGTCTCGCGGCGTCGCGCAACCGCGCCGCGAGGGACTGCAAGGCGGATCTGCTCCTGTTCGTCGACGGCGATTGCCTGCTGCGCACCGGGGTGGTGGCCGAGCACCGCCGGCTGGCGGAGCCGGGGTGTGCGGTTGCCGGCAACCGGATACTGCTCTCGCCGCGCCTGACCCAGGCGGTCGAGCAGGGCCGGGTCGATCCGGTGAACTGGAGAATGCAGGACTGGATGAAGGCGCGGCTCAAGGGCGACGTGGAGCGGCTCTGGCCGCTCGTCACCTTGCCGGGGCAGGGCTGGCGCCGGCTGCGGCCGACGCATTGGTTGCAGATGCGTGGCTGCAATATGGCCGTATTCCGCGAAGACTTCGAGCGTATCAACGGCTTCGAAGAGCGCATCTGCGGCTGGGGTTTCGAAGATTCCGATCTCGCCATCCGCCTCATCAATGCGGGCATCGGCGTGAAGTCCGGCCGCTTCGCAACGGCGGTCCTGCACCTGTGGCATCAGGAACGGCCCCGCGACGATGCGGACCAGAACCGGCAGCGCGCACTCGACGCGAAGCGCAGGCATCTCATCATGGCTGACATCGGACTGCGCCAACGACCCCGGGAGGAGCGTTTCGAGCCTCCGGTCGCGGGCGGGAGCAACTGATTGCCCGGACGCCTCGATCTCGTCGCGCAGGCTTTCGTCGCGCTGTACCTCGCCACGCTGCTGGCGGTGCCGGGTGTGTCCACCTCGCTGGCCGCGCTCGCATGCCTCACGGCGCTTGCAGCCGGCTTTCACCAGTGGCGCGGCGACGCCCGAGCCGGTTTATCGCACATGGCGGTGCTGGCTGTTCCCGCTACCTTCTACCTGCTGCATGTCCTGCTCCAGATGCTGTTGGGTGTCGCGTCCACGCGTCTGGGCAGTCACGTATTGATCGGCCTGCTGTGTCTGGCCGTGGGACTCTCGGGCGTACCAGACCGCAGCGGGGACGTGCGGCGCTGGATCCTCCCGGCTGCTGCCGTCGGCGCCGTGGGAACCTGCCTCCTGGCGCTCTATCAGTTCTGGTTCCTCGGCTATCTCCGCCCCTACGGCTGGCTCGGCGGGGGCCCCCTGGGAAACGGCGCCATCAAGTTCGGTGATCTCGCAGCGCTGCAGGCGCTGCTGGCATTCGTCCTGGTGCTGACCGGCACCCGCAGGTTCGATCGCCTGCTCGGACTGGCCGGCCTGTTCAGCGGCGTTCTGGCCCTGGCGCTGACCCAGACACGCGGCGGCGTTCTCGGCTTCCTGATTGCAGTGGGAGTCCTGGGCCTGGCGCTGGCGCTGCGCCGCGCCCACCGGGAAGCGGCCGTGGCCGCGCTGCCTTCGGTGTCGCCCGGGACTGTCAGGACGCGGTGGGGGACCTCCGCCGCGATGCTGATATTTGCACTCGTGTTGTTGCTGTCGGCCGCATTCTTCATGCAGGACCGGTTTGCGGCGATCGGACCGCAGGTGCAGCGCTTCCTCGATGGAGACCTGAATTCCGAAGTGGGGCAGCGGCTTGCCCTGTGGCAGGCGGCATTGCGGGCGGGCCTGCACGAGCCGCTCACCGGCATCGGCTTCGGGCGTTTCCCCGAGGAACTTGCGCGGCAGACCGCAACCGGGCAACTCTCGGGTACAGGACGGATACTCTACGGCCAAGCCCACAGCGAGTATCTTGCCGCCTTCTCCCAGGCCGGGGTCACCGGTTTTCTGGCGCTGCTGCTGATGTTCATCGCGCCGGTGGTCGCGTTGCTGCGCCAGATCCGGCGGGGCCAGGGGTCGCCCGCCGCCTATGCCGCCCTGGTCAGCGCTGCCGCATTCTCCGGATTCGCTCTGACCGATGACATGTTCGACCGGCAGATCACCGTCATCGCCTTCTTCTTCCTCAACGCCTGGTTCCTCAGGGCCGCGATGCCGCCCGCCGCTGCCGGCCCGCTGCGAGGGCCGCTGCACCGATGAACGATTCGCTGTCGGTGGCGGTGATCACCAAGAACGAGGCGCATCGGATCGAGCGATGCCTGCAGTCGGTGGCTTTTGCCGACCAGGTGGTGGTCGTGGATTCCGGCAGCACCGACGAGACCGTGGCGGTTGCTCGGCGACTGGGCGCGGAAGTGCTGGTGACGCCCGATTGGCCCGGCTTCGGCGTCCAGAAGAACCGTGCGCTTGCGATCTGCCGGTGCCGCTGGGTCCTGTCGGTCGACGCGGATGAAGAAGTCTCCGAGGAACTCGGCAGAGCCATTGTCGAGATCGTGCAGAGCGGACAGCCGCCGGCGGCGAACGGCTACTGGATCAGGCGCGTATCGAGATTCTGCGGGCAGACGATACGTTTCGGCCTGTGGCGCAACGATCAGGTCCTGCGTCTGTTCCGGCGTGACACCGGCCGCTTCACCGACGACCTGGTGCATGAGCGGGTGATCTGTCCGGAGCCGATGGGCCGGCTGAACGGCACCCTCTATCACGACAGCGTTGATTCGATCGAGGATGCCCGGGAGAAGACGTTCCGGTATGCGCGTGCGGGCGCCATCCAGCTGCGGGCACGCGGCCGGGGCGGTCGATGGAGCGCCTGGATCCACGCCATCTGGAGTTTCGTGCGCGGCTACTTCCTGCGGCTGGGCTTCCTGGACGGTCGCAATGGCTTGATCCTGGCCTGCCTGACGGCGCAGGGCACTTACTGGCGCTACCGCTGGGCGGCGACCGACAACGATCTGGGGGAGAAGTGATGGCAAAGCATCGGGCGGCTGCGGTCGAGGAAGGCAAGGGCGGAAAGGACACCAGAGGAGGCAAGGACGCAAAAGCCGCAAAGGCCGCAAAGGCCTCCGCTGCCAAGGAAAGCACGGCACGCGCCAAGGATCCAGAACGCTATCCGCTGCCGGAGCTGCCCTCGCTGCCGGACGACATACGCGAGCGCATTCTCGCGGTCCAGGAGAAGTCCGGCTTCGTGCCCAATGTGTTCCTCAAGCTGGCGCGGCGGCCGGCGGAATTCCGCGCGTTCTTCGCCTACTACGACGCGCTGATGCTGAAGGACGGCGCGCTGAGCAAGGCCGAACGCGAGATGATCGTGGTCGCGACCAGCGCCCTCAACAACTGCCTCTACTGCGTGGTGGCGCACGGGGCCATCCTGCGCATCTACCAGAAGGATCCGCTGATCGCGGACCAGCTGGCGACGAACTACCTCAAGGCGTCGTTGCCGCCCCGCCAGCGGGCGATGCTGGACTTCGCCTGCAAGGTCGCGGTGTCGTCGGCGACCATCGACAACGAGGACTACCGGGTGCTCCAGGAGCATGGCTTCGATACCGAGGCCGCATGGGACATCGCCGCGATTGCCGCGTTCTTCGCCTTGTCCAACCGCATCGCCAACTTCAGCGGGATGATGCCGAACGCGGAGTTCTACGGCCTGGGCCGTCAAAGCCTCCGGCTTTGATGTCACACCAGCACGATGTCGTACTGCTCCTGAGAGTAGAGCGTCTCCACGTGCAGTGAGACCGGCTTGCCGATAGAGTCGCCGAGCACCGCCAGGTGCTGGCTCTCTTCGTCGAGGAACAGGTCGATGACCGACTGCGACGCGAGGATGCGGAACTCGCGCGGATTGAACTGCCGGGCCTCGCGCGCGATCTCGCGCATGATCTCGTAGCAGACCGTGCGCGCCGTCTTGACGTTGCCCTTGCCCTGGCAGACGCTGCAGGGTTCGCAGAGCACGTGGGCGAGCGATTCGCGGGTGCGCTTGCGTGTCATCTCCACCAGCCCGAGCGAGGTGAAGCCGTTGACGGACGACTTGGTGCGGTCCCGTGCCAACCCGCGGCGCAGCTCCTGCAGGATCGCCTCGCGATGTTCGGCCGTGCCCATGTCGATGAAGTCGATGACGATGATCCCGCCGAGATTTCGAAGCCTCAGCTGGCGTGAGATCGTCTGCGCCGCTTCGAGGTTGGTCCGAAAGACGGTGTCCTCGAAACTGCGACCACCGACGTAGCCGCCGGTGTTGATGTCGATGGTCGTCAGCGCTTCGGTCTGGTCGAAGATCAGGTAGCCGCCGGATTTCAGCCCCACCCGGCGGGCGAGGGCCTTCTCGATCTCCTCCTCGATGCCGTGCAGGTCGAACAGAGGACGCTCCGCCTCGTACAGGCGCAGCTTGCTTTCCAGGTTCGGCATGTAGGTCCTGGAGAATGCGCGCATATCCTCCAGCGTCGCCCGGTTGTCGACGATGACGGTCTGCGTGCTCGGGCCGGCGATGTCCCGCAACACCCGGTGCGCGAGGCTCAATTCCGCGTAGAGGAGGCGCGGCTTGCGGTCACGTGGCGTGCCGGCTTCCGCGATCGGCCGGGTGTCTTCCAGGATCTGCGCCCAGCGCCGCCGAAGGTAGGCCATGTCGGCGATGAAGTCCTCGTCGGTTGCTTCCTCCGCCATGGTCCGGATGATGAAGCCGCCGCGTTCGTCGGGCGTCATGAAGCGCTGCACGCGCTCGCGCAGCAGGAGGCGCTCGGCCTCCCCGGCGATGCGCTGCGATACGCCGACATGGGGGTCCTGGGGCAGGTAGACGAGCAGCCTGCCGGCGATGCTGATCTGCGTGGAGAGGCGCGCGCCCTTGGTGCCGATCGGATCCTTCAGGACCTGGACCAGCAGCAGCTGGCCTTCGTAGAGATGCTTCTCGATCGGCTGGATGCCGGCTTCGCTGCGGGACTGCCACAGGTCCGCGACGTGCAGGAAGGCGGCGCGCTCGAGTCCGATGTCGATGAACGCCGACTGCATGCCGGGGAGCACCCGCGTCACGACGCCGACGTAGATGTTGCCTACCAGGCCACGGGTGGCCTCGCGGTCCAGGTGCAGTTCCTGCAGGACGCCCTGGTGCATGACCGCGACCCTGAGTTCCTGCGCTGTCGTGTTGACCAGGATGTCTTCTTTCACGTGGCGGTCATGGACGCATGGGATAGCCTGCCTTGCGCAGGAGCCGCGCAGTTTCGAAAAGCGGCAAACCCATGATACCGGAGTGAGATCCCTCGATTCTGCGGACAAACCCTGCTGCCAGGCCCTGGATGGCATAGCCGCCGGCCTTGCCGAAAGGCTCCCCGCTGCCCACGTAGGCTTCTATCTGCGCAGGCTTGAGCCGCTCGAAGCGCACCCGCGACACCTGCGTCGCCGACAGCAGCCGCGAGCGCGACGCCGGTGCGATAACTACCGCGGTCAAGACCTTGTGGGTGCGCCCGGACAGCAACCGAAGCATGCGGGCGGCATCCTCTGCATCCTGCGGCTTGCCGAGAATGGTGGCGCCGATCGCGACGGTGGTGTCGGCGCAGAGGAGCGGCGCCGGCGGCATCGCAGATTCAGCCAGCCGGTTCAGCGCGGCCTGCGCCTTGGCCAGCACAACCCGGCGCACGTAAAGCGCGGGTGTCTCGCCGGGACGGAACGCTTCCAGCGCCTCCGCGCGGGTCTCGTCTTCGTCGAGCAGCAGGTGGCAATCGATGCCGAGCTGGGCGATCAGCTGGAGCCGGCGCGGGCTGCGCGACGCGAGGTAGATCACGGGCACCTCATCCTTCGGTCGGTCTGTTCATTCGCGATGGTACGGATGCTGCGCATTGATCGACCAGGCCCGGTACAGCTGCTCGGCGAGCAACACCCTGACCAAGGCGTGCGGCAGGGTCAGGCTCGACAGGCGGATCGTTTGCCGCGCCTCGGCGCGCAGCTGCGGGTCGGTACCGTCG